>CAJVYT010000181.1 GCA_913009765.1 uncultured candidate division Zixibacteria bacterium | reverse complement strand
TCTTTGATGGCACTGACAGAAGCCCGCGATACTACCAACAGATAGCGATCAACCGAACTGTAGAAGCCATCGCTAAAGGACAGAATCGAGTTTTGCTGACCATGGCGACGGGGACTGGGAAAACCTACGCCGCATTTCAGATTATTCACCGCCTATGGAAAAGTCACACTAAAAAACGCATCTTGTTTCTTGCGGACCGCAATGCCCTGATAGATCAAACAAAGCGCGGAGATTTTCGTCATTTTAAAGATAAAATGACAGTGATAAAAAAGAAGAAAATAGATAAGTCCTATGAAATCTACCTCGCGCTATACCAGGGCTTAACTAATTATGATGAAGACAAAGACGCCTACAGGGAATTTAGCCCCGATTTCTTTGATCTTATTGTCATTGACGAGTGTCATCGGGGCAGTGCTGCCGAAGACAGCGCTTGGCGAGAAATCCTTAAATACTTTGGCAACGCAACTCATATTGGTTTAACCGCCACACCCAAAGAAACAGAAACCATTTCCAGCAGTGAATATTTTGGTGATCCCATCTATACCTACTCACTCAAGCAAGGCATACAGGACGGTTTTCTTGCGCCCTATAAAGTATTGCGAATTGGTTTGAATGTGGATCTGGAAGGCTGGCGACCCGAGCAGGGGAAAACAGATAAACAGGGTCTGTTGGTAGATGATCGTATCTACAACCGCAAAGATTTCGATAAAAACCTGGTCATTGATGAACGCACCGAAACCGTTGCCAGGAAGGTGACTGAATTCCTGAAAAAGACCAATCGCTTTGATAAAACCATCATCTTCTGCGTCGATATTGACCACGCACAGCGGATGCGAGCGGCCATTGCCAATGAAAATAGCGATTTGATGGCAGAAAACAGTAAATTCGTCATGCAAATCACCGGGGATAATGACGAAGGCAAGCGGGAGCTGGATAACTTCATCAACCCCGAAGAAAAATACCCCGTGGTTGCCACCACGTCAAAATTAATGACCACGGGTATAGATGCCCAAACCTGTAAAATAATTGTGCTCGATAGCAATATTGCCTCCATGACTGAATTCAAACAAATCATCGGGAGAGGCACCCGCATTAATGAAGAGTTTGGCAAAACCTTTTTTACCATTATGGATTTTCGTAATGTCACCGACCTGTTTTCCGACCCTGACTTTGACGGTGATCCGGTAAGGGTCAAAGAGCTGGGGGAAGATGACGAATTTGAATCACTAGAAGATGAATTAGAAGCAGATAATCCAGTAACCGATGAAGACGGTGAAGAGATAATTTTTGATCCGCCATTTGACGATCCAACCATCATTGATGGCGGCGACATCATTGCAGAACCCAGAGCAAAATATTATGTCAACGGCGTGAATGTCGCAGTGCTCAATGAGCGCATTCAATACATGGATGGTAGCGGAAAACTCATTACCGGTAGCCTCAAAGATTACACCCGGCGAAAGGTCCGTGAACAATATCAGTCACTGGATGATTTTCTCAATAAATGGAACAAGGCGGATAAAAAGCACACTATCATCGAAGAATTAACTGAACAGGGTGTTGTGTTTGAAAACCTCAAAGAAGCCATTAATAAAGAGATGGATATTTTCGACCTGATTTGTCACACCGCCTTTGACCAGCCACCACTGACCAGAGCCGAACGGGTAAACAACGTCAAGAAACGCGACTACTTTACAAAATATGGCGAACAGGCGCGCATGGTATTAGAAGCGCTGTTGGATAAATACGCAGATGAAGGCATCGAAAATATCGAAGATATAAAAATACTTAAAGTAAACCCGTTTAATGACATCGGTACACCGATGGAAATTGTCAGTTTGTTTGGGGGTAAGAAACAGTACCTCAAAGCACTTACGGAATTAGAACAAGAAATTTATAGGAAGGTGGCGTGATGTCTATCTATGAAAGAGGTTCAGAGTGGAGAAAATGGGATTTACATATTCACACCAAAGGCACAAAAAAGGCTGATAACTTTACAAGTGCAGATTTCGATAGTTTTTGCATAATTATGTTTAAGAAGGCACTTGAGAACGATATGGCTACAATAGGCATAACGGATTATTTCAATATAGAAAATTATAAAAAAGTAAAAACATTTGTTGGCAACATTGATACATGCAGTGATTTTAACAAACAAGAAAAACTGAATATCAAGAAAATATTTATTTTGCCAAATGTTGAGCTTCGCATTTTGCCTGCCACTGATAGTGGAAACTTGATTAATATTCATTGCATATTTAATCCAGATGAAGCATTTTTGCAAAATCTGGAGAATGATTATTTTGGCACATTGGAAGACTCTGGTGGAAACAAAATGAACCGCGATGGGTTCATCGCATTAGGTAAAAGTAGAGATAAAAGCTTAAAAATTGATGACGCATACAAAAAAGGAATTGATGAGTTTCATTTAGAACCATCAAAACTAATCAAGCTGTTTAAAGATAAACCAGCGCTGAAAGAAAATACGATAATTGCAGTTAGTAACTCTAGTAATGATGGTGCTTCGGCACTACAAGAGCATTACAAGTTTTTTGAAAATGAAACGGGTACTTTAAATGCCGTAAGAAGTAATATTTATAAATTATCAAATGCTATTTTTTCAGGAAACCCAAAGGATAGAGAATTCTTTTTGGGCAAGAAAGAAGGACATGATAAACAATTGGTAACAAATAAATGTGGTTCTTTGAAGCCGTGCATTCATGGTTCTGATGCCCATTGTGAGGATAAATTGTTTAAACCGGATGAAAATCGATTTTGCTGGATAAAATCCGATCCGACTTTTGAAGGATTAAAGCAAATAATTTGTGAACCAGAAGACAGAGTAAAAATTCAAGCCAACAAGCCAGAAGAAAAAAGTGGTTATCACGTTATTAAATCAATCAAAGTTGATGATAAAGTATGCAAACAAACGGTTTTTCTTAACCCTAATCTGAGCACCATAATCGGTGGTCGTTCCACAGGTAAATCTACACTTTTACAGCTTATTGCTCACAGCATTAACCCAAAGATTTCTGATATAACAAAGTTCGTTCGTGACATTCCTCAAAAGACTGTAAAAATAATTTGGCAGGATAATGAGGAAGATAAAGATAGAGATATAGAGTTTTTCCCGCAAAATCATATGCACATGATAGCGAGTGAAGAAATTAAAAAGAACGCACTTATTCGGGATGTTGTTGCAGAAAAAGATAATAAAAACCTTATAAAAAACTATAGCAATTTTTGCGTAGGGAATAAAGCCACCCTGCAAACCAATGTTGATAATTTATTTGAATTACAAAGTGAGGTTACTGAATTAGTAAAAAGTTTGAAGGAGGAGGGCGATAGGGGCGGATTAGAAAAAGAAATTGTAAATATAAAAAGAAAAATTGGTGATGCCCACACAAGCGAGAGTTTTTCTGAAGATGAACTGAAAGAATTTGAAGAATTAAACAAAAATATATTAGAGTTAGAGACTGCACTGCGAAAATTAGAAAAAGATAAAAATGAAATACAAGTTTTGAAAGGTGAGGAATTATTTGATAAATCATTTGGTTATAAGTTTAATGTATTATCAGATATAAATTCGCAGGCAATACAAGAAATATTTGAAAGCGTTAAACAGAAAGCCATAGAGCATTGGCAGGAGAATCTGTCTAGTAAGTTGAAAGAAATTGACAGCCTTTTAGAGAAAAATAAAACAGACATAACAGAAAATAAAAAACTAGAAATTTATATAAAAGGGAATCTCTATTTAGAGAGAAACAAGCAATACAAGGAACTCAATGACAGATTGGGGGCTGAAAATAAAAAATTAACGGAAATTATTTCTATTCAAAAACAGATAGATAAGATTGAAAAGCAAAAAAATGATCTTTTAGCAGAAACGGTAAACAATCACCTCGCCTACCATGAAAAAATTAGCAGTTTGGTGAGTGATTTTTCATTGGCGCATGATGATATTCAAATCAAGATTGAAAAAACGTATCTAAAAGATAAGTGCAAAGAATTGCTAAAAGATTTTATCAATCTACAAAGTTATGAGCGACAAAAATTTGTGAACGACTGGGGCGATGATTATGAATCTAATATTAAAGATAAAATTGAAAATTTCCTTAATCGTGCATTAGATAACAAAACTGAACTAAAAGCTTATAAAGATATCAAGGATCTGACCAAAGGTTTATTAACAGAAAATTGGTTTTCAATCTCGTATGAGTTAACTTATCAAGATGACACCTTTGAAAAAATGTCGGATGGTAAAAAGGCGTTCGTAATCCTGAAATTATTGCTTGAATTTAGTAATAAAAAATGCCCGATTTTAATAGATCAGCCTGAAGACAGCTTGGATAACCGAGCTATATACAATGAATTGGTTACCTACATAAAACAAAAGAAAAAAAATAGGCAAATCATTTTAGTAACACATAACGCTAATATTGTAGTCAACGCAGATGCCGAAGAAGTAATCGTTGCTAATCAACATGGAGATGACTCAAAGAATAGTAATGATATAAAATTTCAATATATTAGCGGAAGCATAGAAAATACGAATCCTAAAAACAAACAAGAAAATATTGTTTTGCTATCTCAAGGAATCAGAGAACATGTTTGCGAAATACTGGAAGGTGGTGCAGAGGCCTTCAAAAAGCGGGAAAACAAATATGGAATTCAATAAAAAAGAAGTAAAAGCATGACCAATATCAGTGGCATCGTAAAATCAGCCAGAAAAATAATGCGCCAGGACACTGGCACAGGCAGTGACGAACTTCGTATTCTGCAACTGAGCTGGATGTTGTTTTTAAAAATATTTAGCGATAAAGATAAAGAATTAGAGTTGTTAGTGGATGACTATACCTCACCGATATCTGAAGAGTTGCATTGGGATGAATGGGCGGGTGATGATGAAGGTATGACCGGTGATGAGCTGTTAAAATTCGTCGATCAAAAACTTTTTCCTGCGCTTTCCAATATTGATCTTTCTACGGGTAATCGCCGTGCAGTGCTGGTGCATGAAGTTTTCGATAATAATTATAACTATATGAAGTCAGGCATTCACCTGCGTCAGGTAATTAACAAGCTCAACGAAATTGACTTTAACAATAGCAAAGACAAGCACGTATTCGGCCAGATTTACGAAACATTTTTAAGCGAACTGCAAAGTGCAGGTACCCTGGGTGAATTTTATACGCCACGTGCGATTACCGATCTAATGACAGGGCTGGTTAATCCGCAGCATGGCGAAAAAATATTAGACCCTGCTTGCGGCACCGGTGGTTTTTTGACTACCACGATTGAGCATTTAAAAGAGCAGGCTGCCAATATAAAACAGCGCGAAGCCATTGCTCAAAACGTCACTGGTTGGGAGTACAAACCACTACCCTATATGTTAGCAAATACCAATTTGATTCTGCACGATATAACGACACCAAACATTCGCTTTGGTGATTCTTTAGAGCGGCCTTTAACGGAGTACGGCAAGAAAGACCGTGTGGACGTAATACTTGCCAATCCACCCTTTGGTGGTGTGGTTTCTAATAACTATGAAAACAACTTCCCGCAAACCTATCGCACCAAAGAATCAGCAGACCTGTTTTTAATTCTGATGATTCACTTGCTGAAAAATGGAGGACGCAGCGCGATTGTTTTGCCCGATGGCTCACTTACCGGTGATGGCGTAAAACAGCGCATACGGCAAAAATTGCTGGAAGACTGCAACTTGCACACCATTATCCGCCTGCCTAATTCCGTGTTTCAGCCTTATGCCTCGGTCGCCACCAATCTATTGTTTTTTACAAAGGGAGAGCCGACAAAAAACATTTGGTACTACCAACATACGTTGCCCGAAGGTTATAAGGCTTATTCTAAAACCAAACCTATTCAATTAGCTGAATTTGACACGCTAAAACAATGGTGGAACAAGCGCGAAGAAAACGAACTGGCGTGGCAGGTGGATATCAAAACCATTATTGAAAATGGTTACGATCTAGATATAAAAAACCCACAACAACCCGAAGAAGAAAAGCAGAATAGCAGTGCTGAATTGCTAGATATGTTGCATCTATCTTTTGAAAAAGGCGACGAATTACTAAATCAGCTCAAAAGAGAATTAAGGTAGTGTCTAAGTCGGTGTTAATTGGTGATTTTCTTCGTCGCATAAAACGGCCGATAGAGCTGGATGCTAAGAAATATTACAAGCTAGTCACAATAAAGATGAACCATAAAGGCGTAGTGCTGCGACACGAAAAAGTCGGTTCTGAAATAAAATCAAAAATGTATGAAGTTAAAACGGGTGATTTTATCCTCTCAGGTATCGATGCGCGCAATGGTGCTTTCGGCATAGTGCCAAAAGAACTGGATGGCGCGATTGTGACTAATGATTTCTGGTATTTTGATATTGATAAAAATATAGTAGATAAGCATTTGTTTCTCGAATTGACATCTACTCAATGGTTTGATGAAATATGCCGAAAGGGTAGCGATGGAACAACTCAAAGAATAAGGTTGCAAAAAAACAAATTCTTTAACCAGAAAATTAATTTTCCTCCTATAGAAGAACAAGGTGGATTTATTGCATGGTTCAAGCAATGCAAGCAGAAAAACAATGATTTATCATTTGAAATAACCCACCAACAAACCCTGCTAAAAAAACTCCGCCAGCAAATTTTGCAAGAAGCCATTGAAGGCAAGCTCACCTCCGACTGGCGACAACAAAACCCCGATGTCGAGCCTGCCAGTGAATTACTGGCTCGCATTCAGGTAGAAAAAGAACAACTGATTAAAGACAAAAAAATCAAAAAACAAAAACCACTATCGCCGATTAATGAGGAAGAAAAACCGTTTGCATTGCCGGAGGGGTGGGAGTGGTGCCGGCTGGGTGAGTTAGTTAAATCTTATCAAAATGGAATTTCTAAACGTAATGGCGGCAATGGTAATGAAATAATTGTATTGCGATTGGCTGATATTAAAAATTATTCTATATGTCTCAGTAATACTAGAAATTTAATATTGGATACGAAAGAGTTTGACAAGTATAGAGTTAAAGATGATGATATTCTTGTGACGAGGGTCAATGGAAGTGTAGATATCGTTGGAAATTTTAATTCTTGCAAAGAAATCACATCTGAAAAAATTGCTTACTGCGATCACCTAATTAGAATGAGGGTGTTTTTCAAAAAAACTATTGCAAGTTATCTTTTCCTAACTGAAAAAACTATATTAATTCGCGATCGAGTTAGAAAAGAATTTAAAACAACCTCAGGACAAAAAACGATCAATCAAGGGCATCTTTCTAACTTTTTTATTCCGCTCCCCCCTCTCTCTGAACAAAAAGCCATCGTCACCAAAGTCGAAAAACTCCTCGCCCTCTGCGATCAACTGGAAACCCAAATCACCAATAACCAAACCCATGCCGAACAACTGATGCAGGCTGTTCTAAAAGAGGCCTTTACACAAAATAACGAACCACAAAGAGCGACAGCCCATGCTTAATAACAATAAAAACGATAGATTTATTTTTTGCTAGTGATGCATAAGTGAGGGGTGCTTGTAATGAAAATGACCCAGGTCAGGTCAAGTGCTAACCATTCCGTCGGCTACGATCAGTCAACGCGACGGATGCGGATTACTTTCGAGCAAGGGCACAGTTATGACTTCTGCGGTGTACCGCTCCACGTATACGATGGACTGATGAGCGAGTCATCCAAGGGCGCTTATTACAATGACCATATCAGGGGTTGGTACCAGTGTTCCTGAATCTGGGTGGTCTGTGCTGGCAATGATTATCCACTGCACCCAAAAACTGGCAAAGAAGTTGCCCGATGTCGGCAAGGAAGCGCACGGCGAAACCAGCCCACTGGGGAGCTGGCACGCCAATCTTTATACCATTGACCACCGCAACTGTGTGCTGTTTTGCCATGATACCACGCGCTACACGGTCTTCATTCCTGGCTTGCGCAAGGCACAGCTCGTCGAACTGGGGCGTTGGTTGAAAGAGGCATTTCTGGCCTCGCTTGCGTATATGGGGATGGAAGACAGCCCGGTTCGCCGTGCGGAACTGGCGCTGGGCGCGGTGCAGTTTGATACCAGAACAAACCGTTCTGTACTGGGCAGTCTGAACCAGATGAAGTTTATGCTGGATGCCAGGGTAGCCGAGGTTGAGGATGTTATGCTGTTGAATCCCTTGTCGGTGACCCGCTGGTTGTGCCATTACCCGGTGAACATCAAGGGTGAAAAAGGATTCTGGATGGCGGACAAGGCGATGATGGAGCGCGTGGAGAAACTATGATGGATCATGAGAAAGAACAAATTGTAATTTATCAGGCGGATGATGGGCA
>CAJVYT010000180.1 GCA_913009765.1 uncultured candidate division Zixibacteria bacterium | reverse complement strand
AAACCTCTAAATTCGGAACATACTTCGACTCCGCTCAGCATGACATATTATAAGTTGTTGTGTTTCAAGTCACCCTGAGCGGAGTCGAAGGGTCTTGAAACATATTTTGGACTTTTTCAACAAGCCTCTACGCTGAGATGACATTTATAGAAATTTATCTAATCGTTCACCACACGGGCGACATCAGTTACTTTGTCATCACCTTTGAGTTTTATCAGTCTGACACCTTGAGTGTTCCGTCCGATGACTTTGATATCTTTTACAGACTGACGATTGGCTATACCGTTTTGCGTCATCAGAATAAGTTCATCTTGGTCAAGAACTTCCTTGATAGTAACAACTTCACCATTGCGTTCAGATGCTTTCATATTAATAACACCTTTTCCGCCGCGGTTGGTCATACGGTAATCATCAATTTTAGTCCGTTTGCCATATCCGTTTTCAGAGACAACCAAAAGCGAACTATCACGCTTAACCGCAACCATACCGATAACATAATCATTTTTGGCAAGATTGATACCTCGTACACCGTAGGCAGTACGCCCCATAGAACGAACTTTTTCTTCAGGGAATCTGATAGCCATGCCCATACGGGTTGCCAGAACAATTTCATATTCACCATCGGTGATAGTTGCTTCAATCAGTTCATCATTTGACGGTAAATTCATCGCATTCACGCCCGCTTTACGAGGATTAGAGAATGCTGTAAGCGGTGTTTTCTTAATTTGACCATTTTTGGTCGCCATCACTACGAAATTATCTTCGGTAAAATTTCTGACTTTACAAAATGCGGTAATCGACTCGCCTTTTTCAATCTGACACAGATTTATAATCGGTTTCCCTTTTGCCAATTTACCTGATGTTGGTATCGTGTGAACTTTGACCCAGTACACTCTTCCCTTGGTTGAGAAGAACAGAATATAGTCATGGGTTGAGGCAATAAAGAGATGTTCAGCAAAATCTTCATCGCGAGTTTCAATCCCTTTGACACCTTTCCCGCCGCGCTGCTGTTTTTTATATTGTGTCACGGACAAACGTTTAACATAACCGAGATGAGAAATAGTGATAACCATTTCCTCCTCGGCGATTAAATCTTCAACAGTCATATCATCAACAGCATCCTGAATTTCAGTACGCCGTTCATCTCCATATTTATTGGCAAGCTCTTTTGTTTCATCTTTAATAATTTGCATTCTGAGAGGTTTTGATGCCAAAATTGCTTTGAGTTCGGAGATACGTTTAATAAGAGCAGCATATTCATTTTCAATTTTTTGACGTTCCAAACCGGTCAGTCTTTGCAGACGCATTTCTAAAATTGCTGTTGCCTGACGTTCGGACAGTTTGAACTTTTTCATCAATCCAGCATGAGCAGACGGTGTATCTTTTGATTTTTTTATCAGTTCAATGACCGCATCAATATTGTCAAGAGCAATGCGGTAGCCCTCTAAGATATGAGCTCTGTCTTCAGCTTTTTTTAGTTCATACTTTGTACGTCTGGTAACAACTTCATGACGATGCTCAATAAAACAGTCAATCATCTGTTTGAGGGTCATGAGTTTTGGAACACCATGGTCTAATGAAAGCATGTTGGCAGAGAAAGTGTTTTGCATTGTTGTGTGTTTGTAAAGTTGATTAAGAATTATATCTGCCTGTACATCACGCTTGAGTTCGATAACAATACGCATACCGTCACGATCAGATTCATCACGCAAATCAGAAATACCTTCAATTCTTTTATCACGAACCAAATCGGCAATTTTTTCAATCAAGTTTGATTTATTGACCTGAAATGGAATCTCAGAAATAATAATAGATTCCCTATTATTTTTCATTGGTTCTACACCTGCTTTTGCACGAACCGAAATATGCCCTTTACCGGTTTTGTATGCTTGTTCGATTCCTGCCCGACCATTGATAATACCACCTGTCGGGAAATCGGGACCTGGAACTATTTCGATTAAGTCGTCATTGGTACATTCGGTATCTTCGATAACTCTTAAAATAGCCTCACAAATTTCATTTAAGTTGTGCGGTGGAATATTAGTTGCCATACCAACGGCAATACCTGTTGTACCGTTACATAAGAGATTAGGAAACCGCCCCGGAAGAACTTTCGGCTCGGAAATTGTACCGTCATAGTTCGGCATAAAATCAACAGTATCTTTTTCAAGATCGGCAAGCATTTCTACGGCAATATGAGTTAAACGTGCCTCGGTGTAACGCATAGCTGCGGCACCATCACCATCAATAGACCCAAAGTTACCCTGACCGTCGACCAATGGATAACGTAAGTTAAAATCCTGTGCCATACGAACGAGTGTTGGATAGACTACTTGTTCACCATGAGGGTGATAGTTACCGGAAGTATCACCGGCGATTTTAGCACATTTACGATGCCCTTTACCGGGGGCAAGATGGAGGTCATTCATCGCAACCAAGATTCTACGGTTTGACGGTTTCATGCCGTCACGAATATCCGGTAATGCACGGTTAGTAATAACCGACATTGAATAGTCGAGATAAGAGGATTTCATCTCCTCTTCCAAATATATCGTTTCAATTTTTTGGCGTTTAATTGCCATGAGAAAAGTCCTTATATGCAGTTCTTATTTTCATTGTCAAATACTTTAAAAAGATACTTAAAAAGAGTGCAGAAATCAACAAAAAACAGCTAAATATCTGTTTTTATTTAACTGTATAACAACAACTTACGAGAATATTTTGATTGTTGAATTCTTTTTATGTTTTAACAATTTATTATTGTATTTCTCATTGAGTTTCGAGCTTTAATTTGATATATATGTATAACTAACAAAGGAAAATTATATGCTAAAAAATATAAAACTGCTGTCTATTATTGTATCAATACTTTTAATGAGTTCATTTCTCAATGCCGGTGAGATTAAGAAAATTGAACTGTCACAATTGGACGGAACATGGGAAGGCAATGGAGCATTTCTTTTACCGGGGGTACATACAAAAGTCGGTATCGACGGTAAAGCGACATTTGTCTATGATAAAAAATCCAAAAAACTACGGACTTCACTCAGCGGCGAAAAGTTTATGTTTACATATAATGATTCAGGGTATCTGTATATCGACCCTGTGACCGATTCGGTATCATGGGAGGTGTGGGATAACCGCAACAAACATGCGTTGTATTATGGCATCCGTAAAGATAATATCATCAAAGGCGAACGGATGCGTGGGAAAGACAAATATGAATTGGTTATCGACCAAGTTGCTAAAGATACAATTGAGTTTAAACTTTTGATTACCCAGCCTGACGGTGATGTATATGACAAAGCGGTATTTAATCTCTGGCGTGTGAAGTAGGGGGAATATTTCAAGCTCGTAGTTCCGATTCTAAAAAATTATAATTGTGAGAAACCCGACATAACTTCCTTGTTTCATTAGTGCCTGATTTTGATTAATCAAAATTGTGAACTAACAATATGATGTCAGTTCTCAATTCGCAAAGCGAATAAGGAACTGACATAACCTAAAATGTTATTGAACTAACCCCTGGCTTAACCATATAATATATTGATATAAATAAATTAGAATAGGAGAAAATCATGTATAAAAATAATTATATAATTCCTATAATTGTAACAATATTTTATTGTGTAATATCAATTACCTATTCAAAAAACCTTATTGATGATCCATCACAAATACCACTAAAAAAAGAACCTTATACAAGTGGAGAGCGTCTTCGTATACTTGGGGATTTTAACTTTGATGGTCTGGAAGATATGGCTCTATCTGATGACATATCAACATACGGAACCGGTGGTATCGGGTTTACTGTATATTTAAAAGATAGTAATACACAATTTTATAAAGTTGGAAGGATTGGTGGTTCTCCTCATACAATAGCGATTGAAAGACATTATAAATATCCTCGTATTTGGACATATTGGCATATGAGTGCAGCAAGTGGTATTCTTAGCTACTGTGAGATAACTGATACAGGATTGTCAGTACCATACGGGATTGATGTTTATCCAGGAGATGGAGGAACTAAAATCGGGAATGGAATTTTAAAAGCTGTTACCACAAACTCAGATGCAATACTTCATATTCAAAAGAGTAAAACCGTAGATAATATCATTCAATGGGTTGATGAGTAATACTATTGATAAAAACTGGCAGAACCACTAAAGGGTCTAAGCCATTGAAGTCGGGATCACAGGGATCCCGACCTACAAAAACTGTTTTGTCGAAACCACAGGGGTTTCGACCTACAAAATCTTTTAGACAGGGCAATGCCCTGTCATTACAAATTCCCTATTTTGGTTCTAAGTCGTCATTGAAGAAAATACTTTTATGCTTCTCTTTCTCTGTTTGCCATCGTTCAAAATAAAGCTGTCCGATTTCTGCGGCAACAAACATCGAAAACGCCGCATAGTAAATCCAAAATGCTACTATCACCAAAAAGGCATAAACACCATACAGATACTGCAAAGTGACAACGTGGCTGAGATAAAATCCAAAAAGAAATTCAGCTATTCGCCAAAAAACTGTTGCTGTAATTGAACTGACCAACACAATACGTATTTTTGTTCTGCTTAATGGTATCAGCCAAAAAACTATAAAGAACATAGAAAATGTTACAAAAACTGAAACGGATTGAACCAATAACGGTTTTAATGCTCCGGCTCCAATTTTCTCAAGCCAAGCTACGCTGTTTGCTAAATTCAAAACTGTATTCACGACGGGAAGAATAAAAATCGTTCCCCAAAAAAGTATAAGAACTATTGCAATTAGCACAAAATCATACAGTTTTTCCAAAAGGAATTTTTCGATATAATATGGATGAAAAATTTTATTTAATACCGTACGTATCGAGCTAAACAGCGAACTTCCGGTAAAGATAACTCCAAAAACACCAATCAACCCGACAATTCTATTAAAGTTGGTTAGTGTTACTAATTTGAGAACGATTTCATTTTTTACCATCTCGGCATATTCCGGGTATGGGATAAACCTGTCAATCATCGCATTTATCTCATTAATAATTTCCGGACGTGCCACAATATTGCTCAGTACAAAAAATACTATTAAAAGAAGCGGAATAATACAGACAAACATTGTGAATGCGACACCGGCAGACATCAAAAAGATATGATGTCGGTCAATTCGGTGATATAATCCTAAAATATAATAGGAAAATGATTTCCAGAATTTCTTGGCATATTTTCGCATAAAGTTACTCATAGTGATAAATATATAGGAGTTTATGAAATAGGCAAATGTAAAAATAATCAAAAAATAGTGTATATTTAAACAAGGAAATGCCCTGTCGCTACATTTTTTTTGATAAGCTCAGATAAAACAGGCAGTATATTAAGAAGCAGATAGGATAAACATGAATGTCCGACCTGCCATTGATATGATTATCATTCCTAAAAATTTATTGATGTAGAATCGGTATCGCCGACAAATTCCCAGTGCCATGGTTCCCATGTTTTAAGAGTTGCATTACCTTTGGGATATGTCTCGATAAACTTAAATGAAACAGCATGTTCTAAAAGCCATGAATACGCTTTAGATTTTGCAAACGGGTATGTTCCAGTAGCGAGATCTAAAGCATAGCCGGTAGAGTGTCCACTATACCCCGGAGGAGCAACAAAGCGAATTATCTCGACAAATGTCTTTCCCTCTTTGAGCCGTCTTTTAATCATCCGTGCTTGGTAGCCGGGGGAGCGAAAGCCCGATTTTGCTGTAAAGAAAACAGAATCTTTTAATGCTGCTTGAGCCATTTTGATAAATGCCTCTTTTGCTGAAGTTCGAATATATATTTTGTAGTCTTTAAAACAAAGTGAATCAGGAATACGGGCGAGGTCTTCATACTTTGCTATGAGAGTTGTATCTACTTTTTTACCGCACCAAACATCATCAATTGCATATTTGACAGTATCTATTGTAACTGTTTCATCACATGCGGATACAGCAATCGACAGTGAAAATAATAAAATAAGAAAAAACAGAAATTTTTTCATCAACCAATATAGTGCATTTTTGAATTTGAAGTAGTTAAAAATTGTGATTCCTTTTTATTATAACTAAAAAAAGGCTGCCGTAAAACGACAGCCTTCTAATTTTATGATGCAGTCTATTCAGCGGTACGCTGAACAATTTTCTCTTTCATTCTATTTTCAAGCATAAGCAGTTGATGTGGTCCTGCTAATTTCACCAAATCGGCAAGTTCAGTAACCGAGGCTACTTCTTCGACTTGTTCTTCAACATACCATTGCAAGAAGTTGAAAGTTGCATTGTCATTTTCACTTTTAGCAACATCGACTAAATTACTTATACATTCGGTGATAAATTTTTCATGCTTGACTGTTTCATCAATCATAGCACCAATAGAACTGCCATCAAATTTAGGTTGGTCTAAAGCAGAAAGATGCACTTCAGCACCCTGGTCTGATAAATAGTTGCACATTTTCATAGCGTGCATTCTTTCTTCTGATTCCTGTTGTCTAAACCATTCGGCAAAAACTTTCAAACTCATTTCTTCAGTTTTAAATGCCATTGCCAAATAAAGCCATGCAGAATAAAATTCGTTTTTTATTTGCTCGTTAATAGCATCAGCCATTTTTTGTGAAATCATCATAATAAAACTCCTATTACTTATTTTAAAATATTACGTTAGTCGTTCTTCTTCTTGAACAGTAATTTCTAAAAAATGTGCCAAAAAACAAGCAATAATTTTGAAAATCTTATGTAGTTGAAAACAACTTTCATTTTCTATTATAAAAAGCCCTGTAATAAAAATTACAGGTCTTTAAAAATGTTGGTTCATTCGCTATGCAAATTCCCCGACGATTAAACAGTCAGGAAAGGGTTCCTGACTGCTTAAGTAGTCCATTTGTCGGGCAAGAATGTCCGACCACATTAGTTGAAATTATTTTTCATCCAAGAGACGTTCTAACTCATCAACAAGTTCACTAAACAGAGCAAGAGTACGGTCGACAGCATCTGATTTGGTCAGATCAACACCGGCAGCTTTTAAAATATCAACCGGATACGCTGATTGTCCTGTTTCCAAGAATTTATAATATGTATCGAGAATACCTTTTTCACCGTCTAAAATCCTCTGCGACAGCATTTGAGCGGCAGCATAACAGGTGGCATATTGGTAGACATAATATTGACGATAGAAATGTGAAATTTTCATACCGGACATATCATTGTATTCACCTATGACTAAGTCAGGTCCGTAATATTTTTGAAATATCTCTCTATACGTTTTTCTAAAATAATCAACAGATACTGCTCCGCCACTTTCAATACGATTATGAATAGCAAGTTCAAATTCAGCAAACATCACCTGCACAAAAAATGTTCCTTTGATTTGATTGATATAATGATTTAAAAGAACAATTTTTTCTTCTTTAGATTTTGCATTCTTCAGCATGTATTTCATAAGCACCGCTTCGTTACAGGTCGAGGCAACCTCGGCTGTGAAAAGTGCATGACCGGAATATGTGTATGGTTCATTGCGGTTGGTATAATAACTGTTCATCGCATGTCCCATCTCATGGGCAAGCGTAAAGACATCATCTAAACGTCCTGTAAAATTCGTAAGAATATATGGATGCGATGAGTAAGTTCCCCAATTGTATGCACCAGTACCTTTTCCTTCGGTTTCGTAGACATCAATCCAGCCGCCTTTAAATCCTTTTTTGAAATCTTTGAGATATTTTTTTCCGAGAGGTTTTAATCCTTCAAAAAGCATTTTTTGAGCTTCTTCATAAGAATATTCTTTAGAGGATTTTGGACCTAACGGAACCGACATATCATAACTATACAGAGTGTCAACTTTTAAAATCTTTTTACGCAAACGGGTCAGTTTATGAAGTGGTTCCAGATTGGCGTTAACCGCTTTGATAAGAGAATAATATACATCGGTCGGAATATTTCCACCCGCTAAAGAGAATTCAAGACAATCTTTATATCCACGGGCTTTTGCAAAGAATAAATCTTTTTTTACAGAGCCTCCCAAGGTCGCCGCTAGGGCATTGATATATTTGAGATATTGAGCCTGTACGGTGTCATTGGCTGCTTTGCGAACTTCACGAGAACTTTCTTCCATAATTCTGGAATATCTTCCCCAAGTAAGTTCTATTGGATTGCCGTCATCGTCAATTACAGTTCCAAGTTTTAAATCGGCACTTTCTATCATATTAAAAACATTTTTAGATCGGAAGAGCGTCGTGTAGGGAAAGAGTGTAGATCTCGGTGGTCGCCGTATCATTAAAAAAAAAAAAATATGAAAAAGATAAAAAATAATTTTTCTTTTACGCTTAACGTTACATCGACTTGGCCCTACTCAACGTGATACTGCTGCCATAGCCCCTCC
>CAJVYT010000179.1 GCA_913009765.1 uncultured candidate division Zixibacteria bacterium | reverse complement strand
ATGTAAGTTCTCTTATTGACGTTATCGCCCCCACAATAAGATCTGATTTCTATCGTGCAATAATAAATGATAAAATTTTCAACAAATTAACATTGAAAAAAATAAAATTTAAAATAAGAAAAAACCAACTTCAAATAAAAGATAAAAACAGAACACCAAAAACAAAAGACCATTAAACAATAACGGTCTTTGTTTTATACTTACATTACTATTTGACAGGGTTTAGTCTCGCCGGTACATCTTTCTATCCCTAATTTACAGAAACTCCACAGACAGGAGCAGGTCCGCTTGGGTTTCCAAACATATAACTTATTAAATAAACTATGTCTGAGATATTAAGACTACCTGAACCATCCGTATCCATGGATGCCAAATTTGCCGGCGGAGGTCCGTCACTAAACATATAACTCAAAGCATAAACTAAATCAGAAATATTAATAACACCATTGTCATCAATATCGCCGCACATATATCCCATCACAATTTCAAAAGTATAAATCTGTTCAGCAGTAGACCCTACTTCATCATCGGCAACAGCAGTAAAAGTGACAGTACCTATTGTTGTCGGAAATCCGGTAATTAAACCATTGGACTGTAAATTTAAGCTAAAAGCCGCTAAGTCATTATTTTTATCTGACCATGTTGTTACACCTGTCCCTCCCGATGAAACCAACTGCTGAGTATAGTCTGTATCAGAATCCCCATCCGGTAGTGTTGGAGTGGTAATAACCACCGGAGGATTTATATTGAGAGTCAGCTGCTGTTCATCTACCGCACCAACAGCATCACTTATTTGTAAGGTAAAGGTATATACTCCTGTCGGTACAGAAGAACTGTTTAATAAACCTGTTGATGGCAGAGAAAGAGCTGTACCGTTTAGGTCATTATTTTTATCTATAAAAGTAACCACTCCGGTTCCACCGGAACGAATCATCTGATGTGAATATGCAACTCCTTCAGTCCAATCGGCAAGAGAAGTAGTAAGAACAATCAGTGAATCATTGACTAAAACCGACATAGGTTCTTCTGCTGAGGAACCTAATGAATCGGTTACAAGACACACAAAGTTGTAAGTTCCTGCTAAAGGTTGCCCTGAAAGCAGCCCTGCTGTCGATAGAGAAAAACCGGATGCATTGAGGTCATTATTTTTATCTGTAAAGACCAATGTACCGATACCGCCTGATGCTGATATTTGTTCTGAGAACATAACTCCGGCTGTCCAGTCGGGGAATGACGGTGGAGTGATAGTAATACTTTGAAAAACAGTAAAAGTTAACAGCTGTTCTGCAGAAATTACATCATCAGTTACCATCGCAGTAAAAGAAATCACTTGACCACTTGTTACAGTACCGCTTAGTAGTCCGGAACTTGATAGAGTTAATCCTGTCGATACTAAATCACTGTTTTTATCTGACCATACTAATGTGCCTGTGCCGTTTGCTGCTGTTAATTGCTGAGAGTACGGAATGTTTACTGTTCCGTCTGGAAGTGTCGTTGTTGTAATACTTAAATCAGATGTAATTGTACATTCTGTGCCGATAACATAAAGATTATCGATATTCCAACCACAGAAAGTCCAACCACCATCGGATGTACCCATAGTAAACCGTATGTAAACAGTAGACTGCAAAGCAGCAACAGCAGAAATATCAAAATCTATCGCCGTCCAAGCACTGTCGGCAACTTCAGCATCGTTTTCCCATACAGTAGTCCAGTTTATATTGTCATTACTTACTCTAATATAAGCGTGGTCGTATGCCGGTTGTTCAACACCAAGCCACCTGTCAAATTGTAATCGTACTGATTCTAATGATGAGCAGTCAATAGCGGGAGAAGTAACATGATACTCAGGAATAGAGTTTGCATAATCTCCACTAAGATTGTAGCCCATAACATTTGCCCCAACAGTTCCTGATGTTGGGTCGGGATTGCCGTATGCTCCACCACCTCCTGTAGGTATTCCTCTTGCCCAGTCACCACCGGAGATAGACCAACCTAAATCAGATTCGAAATCATCTTGAAAAACAGTCAAAGTATTTGTTTGTGGGACTGCTGTATATGGTGTAGTAGCAGAACCGTCAAAAAACGTACTTGGCGGATCAACTAAATCAGCAGAAAAATAATAATCGACAACATCACCACAACTGACACCCGGAAGAGTTGCCTGATAATTGTTAGGTGAAATTTCTGTCATTGGAGAACTTTGGTACGTTCCCCCATTTATTGATATATAAACTTGTCCTGAATTCGGAACAACTTCTCCTCCGTAAAGGGTCGCAACGGTAACATCAATAGTTTCAGGAACATTTGGAGTCAGAGTAGTCGGTGTTCCGTTTGGATAGGAAAAAATAATTGAAGGTGCCGGTAATGAAACACCCACAGCAGTCCATGCATTTATTACTTCTGCTTCCCAGTTGCCTGAGGGGTCTAAATCATGAGCAGCTAAAATAGTACCTGCGGCAGCTTCGGAATAATCTGAATTCCCGGTCCAATAAATTGTATTTGCTCTAAAAGCAATCACTATCGCGGTATCAACTGACAGACCGTTGACTGTTACAGAATTATGTACTCCGCCGTCAGATAAAAGCGAGAACCATTTATTACCAACACCGCTGTTAGTATGTACACCACACCAATCATTTGAGTTAGATGGCGTACATCCGACAACATCAACCCAGTATGGGTCTGAAGTACCATAGTAATCAGGATCACCTTTACTGTGCGGGTCTACCATATCACGAAATCCGGTTCCGCCAATTATCCCATTTTCCCCCATATACCAGTCAGGGGTATCAAGTGTATCATGGGCAAATTCAAAGGCAGCACCGATCATATCAGAAAAAGATTCATTTAACGCTCCTGATTCAAGTTGATATACTAATGCAGAAGTTGAACCTGTAATTGCGTGTCCCCATTCATGACCAATAACATCAGGACACCCGGCAAGCGAACGCCAGCCCGATGACCACGACCAAACTACAATTTGAGAACCGTTCCAATAGGCATTGTTATCACCCTCGGCAGAATAATTCACTGAGATGTTCATTGAAGAACCGTTATCATCATAACTGTTTCTACCAAATTCTCGAAGCACCCAGTCATAATATAAAGCTGAATACATATGACCGTCAACCGCTGAGGTATAGGTAGAATCATCACCCCATACATTATCAGCATCGGTTGCCACAGAGCCCGGAAGTGATGATGTCGCAAGGTAGGTCCTAATAAATGCATTAGATGCCATCTGTCCATCATGTCCGTGAATATTATTATTGGCACGGCGGGTATAATCAATCATTTCAAAGGTAGAACCATTATCCCAGGTATCAATATGATTATAAACATTTCCCATAACACCGGTACCGCTGCCGATAGCTTCGGCATTCATTATTCTATTTGCTTTGAAGACAATATCTCCGGTATTGGCGTCAATAAAATATTCCCATCGTCCCATAGGAGAATCTGAAATAATGAAAAACCGCCAGCAAAGATATGTTTCTTTCTGCCATGGAAAGATAACAAGCTCAGGCTTTGTAGGGACTCCCTCACCAAAATCAATTAGTAAATCATCTTTAGCACGAATAAGAGCATCGGATGAAAGTATTTGAGCAACTGTACTCATCTCTTTAATCGGATTATAAGTACCATTTACTGAAGTCAGCATGCCGTCGTTTCTAAAATGAGCTGAGATATCGCCGCCGATAACAACAAGACCTTTATATTTTTGCTGTAGTTTCAGGTGGGTCATTCCAAGGTTATCAACCTTTGTCTTTCGTAAAGACAGTTCATCGACAGGTGATTGTATTTTGTAAATATCTTTATTTATTTCAAAGAATTCGTGAACGGCGTTTAATTCAGCCCCTTTGACAACTTTGTCACGCAACTCACCCGCAACAACAGTTGGTATACCATTTGGGTTAGTATGAAAAATCTTGATTTCTTTTGCTATTGGGGAAATTTGCTTGTTATTTAGTGCCGCAAATGATGTTGGCATAGCTATCAAAAGCGATAGAACAGTATAAATGATGCGATTCATGGAGCCTCCAAGAGGTCTATTTTTAGTAACATTTTTTACAGTAGTAATTTGATTGGTTCTAATAACTTATCCAAGATAACCAATATCAGTTTATTGTCAATAATCAAAGCAAAAAGAGCAGAAAATGTGCTTTTTATAACTACTTTTTCATAAAAAACAGCCGGTATATCTTTCTTTATATCGGCTGTTTAGACAATTTTCTGATTTGTAACTAAAATTTTTATTATAAATCGTTCTCTTCTAAAAACTTTATGAACGATTTTGAGGCTGTTTTGTTTGCTAAATAATTTGGATGCGAATCGCCCTCGCGGTCTGAATAGTTATCTTTCAGGACATTTTGATCGTTTGCTAAAACATCAAAAAGGTCAAAAACTATAAAATTATCCAAACCGGTTTCATCTTTATATCTTTTTACAAAGTCAGATTTTATCCATTTTGTAAATTCTCTGGCACGGGCTGCATTTTCAGCATTTGTTTTTAGTTTATGTAAAGGCGGAGATGTAACATAGATAAATTGTTTATCGGGGTGTGCCGAAAAAATAGTTTTTAGAGAATCAAAAACCGCATGATAATTATTAAGAGTTTTTTCGGGTTGGTATGGATTTCCTTTTTCGTCACCTGCTCCGATTATATCAGAATTTGGGAAACAGGATTTAAACATGATAATATCATTTTGGGTTTCTGAATCGTTATAACCAAAGTCAAAAATCTGTTCGATATTGTTTTCAAACTTCGGGACCCAGTTGTTCATATCGGTTTCTTCGCCGATTTCATCGCCGTAGGTAATAGACTGCACAGCGATTCCGCGAGACATCAACTCTTCACGTAGCCCGTCATTCAGCCAGTTACGTCCGACCGAGTGATGTAAAAAAACCATTTTTTTGGGGAGTAGTTTGTTGACTTGCTTGAGGGTTTCATCTTTTTGTATAAGTCTCTGCTCCAAAACAGCTAAATATGCCTTCTTTTTTTGAAACTTATACAAAACAAACAGTCCTGCCAAGTTCCCTAAAATTGAAATAACTAAAACTGCTGTTAAAATTTTCATTTTTCTGCCTATCTATTTTTTTAATTCTTTTTTAATTGCTTCGGTTAATATTTTATACCCTTTTTCATTCGGTTCAACTAAATTAACTGAAAGATTTTCTTTCAAAAAATATTTTTCATCACCCAACAGTAAAGCAAAGTCAACTAACGGTATATCATATTGTTTGGTATATTTTCTCAGCCAGTCATTATACGTATCAACAGAGTCAAAAACATTGTACTCACCCAGCTCTTTTATTTCGACAACCTGCTCAAACTCTTTTCTTGGTTTTATCACTGTTGTCAAAATCGGTTTTATTTTATTAAAACGGGAAAGTTGAGCCAAAAGTTCGGTATAATCCTGTATTTCTTTGATTGAATTTTCAGGTCTAAAATTATAGGAACTGATTTCTATAACTACCGCTTTGGGAGACAAATCGAGAACATCCGGTTTAAACCGCAGAAGGTATCCTGCAACTCTCTGACTGCTGACACCTCGGTTAACAGCATTATATTCAGGTTCAGGGAAAAAAGCAGGAAGATTATAATTTACAGTTACTTGCGTACCAAAAAAGATTATTCGGTTTAAAATAGTGGTATCAGATTGGAATTGTCGGTTTTCTGATTTAAACTGATCCCGTTCGGAAAATTCTTGAGAAATATGACGGTATTTTTCTAAAAAATAATTTATATGTGACCGATATTCATGAGCTTTATACGCAACATAAAATATGGCACAATTAGCGATTAGAGACAGAATAAGGGTTATTTTCAGAATTTTACTCATATATTATTTCTCTTATATATTCGTTTAAATAGATATAACAGATAACTAAGGTGAAATAAATTAAAAATTTTACATTTTTTTATCAATCAAACAATTATATTTTACGATAACTATATAAAGAGAATAATCAGATTAGGAAACAAAAGTTTGCAGATAGAAAAAGATAAAATAGTCAGCCATATAAAAAAGTTCAAATATCAGTATATTGTTATATTTCTTTTAGTAATAACAAATATACAGATTTTTGTCGATTTGATTTCTGACTGGATGAATGATGATAACTATTCACATGGATTTTTTATTATTCCGATTGCTATCTATCTATTTTATAAAAAAAGAAACGAGCTGGTTTTCCCTGCTCAAAAATCAACCGGTGGATTATTCTTTTTTATTGTCGGGCTTATAATGATTATACTGGGTACAGCAGCATCGGAATTTTTCACTACTCGGGTCGGATTTGTAACTGCTCTTTCGGGTTTTGTTTTTTATACCCTCGGTAGTCAGAATTTCAAAAAGGTGTGGTTTCCGTTTTTCTTTCTACTTTTTATGATTCCGATACCGTCGATTATTTATTACGCTGCGACTCTTCCAATGCAGTTACTTGCAACAAAGGTCACAGTTGGACTTCTACAGTTAATCGGCGTACCGGTTGCCCGAAACGGTAATATTATAGCTCTGCCAAATTATAGTCTTGAGGTAGTCGAGGCATGCTCGGGACTTCGGTCTTTAATGACTCTTTTAGCATTAGGTGCGTTATATTCCTATACAAAAATGCCCGGAAAAGTTCTTCCAATAGTTCTCTTTTTGGCAACTATTCCAATAGCGATAGCGACAAATATATTTCGTATTTTTACAACCGCACTTGGTGCCTATGCTATTAGTAAAGAACTTGCTGAAGATTTTTTACATGAACTCTCCGGTTTGCTGGTATTTGTCACTGCTTTAATAATGATGTTAATTTTAGGAGCGATCTTACGATGGATAAGAAATCGTTTTATATCTCACTCATAGTTATAGCTCTCACATTTGCCATGACGCTGCTGATTAAATTCTACCGTCCTGAGACAGCCGGCAATGTAAATTTTGATTCATTCCCCCTTGAAATAGGTGACTGGAAAGGAACCAAAGAAACTCTTGACCCACAAATACTTGAGCTATTAAACCCGCAGGCGATAATTTCGGCAACTTATGTAAACAGTGAAGGAATATCTATACATCTGTTATTTGATTTCTTTTCATCAGAGGCAGCTTTTGGCGGTCCGCACTCTCCCCGCAATTGTCTTCCGGGGTCAGGGTGGGTTATTACCGAAACCGTTGCAAATAATATTAGAAATAAAAACTCTGTAATACCGGCAGGACGGTTTCAGTTGCAGATGCACAAATCTAAGCAAGTTATGGATTTTTGGTATATTACCAATTATGGTGAAACCGCCAATGATTATGTTTTTAAATTGTATGAACTGCTTTCTGCTCTTACTTTTAAACCGAGAGATATTGCCTTTGTACGTTTTGTTGCCAAAGATGACCCCAAAAGCCTCAAAGCGTTAGAAGAATTTCAAACCTTAATGCTGAAAGAAATATATGGACACTTGCCATTTAAATAGAAAAATTTTAGTTCTTTTAATTATCACCTTTCTAAGTACGGCTTCAATTGTAAAAGCAGTTGATGATACTGTCTATCCGGCGACTGTTTCTATAAGTGCTGTTTATACTCTCAACGACACTGTAATGACAATTGATGATACGCTGATTATAAGAAGAACTGTCACCAACAACGAAACATCAGCCCTTACCTGCTTTTATTTCTGCGAGAACCTTCCCAATGATTTTTCTCTTATTTCCCACTCGGTTACGATAAATAATATAGCAGTCAATTATGATCACCCGTCTCCTACATCAAGTTCTGCATTTACAAACTACTCAGAATATTACTGGGTGCTTGATTATCCGGGAACTACCGGCACTTATAATTTATTCATACAGCCAAACGATGTTATAGTTATAGAATATAAAATTGTCTGTTCTACAGTTGGCACATATACACTTCCCCTGCATACCTTTATAGCTCATAATGGTACTACCGGAATTTTTGGTTTTACTGATTCACTCACAGTACGGTTTTATGATGTCTCTTTAGGAATTGACGACAGGACTACTCTCCCTAATTCATTTTCATTAGGTCAGAATTACCCAAATCCATTTAATCCATCTACTACAATTGAGTTTAGCGTACCTGAAAAGTCTTATGTAACTATTAAAATTTACAACCTTCTCGGGGAGTCGGTTGCTACGTTGCTGCAACAGAATATTTCTGCCGGAAATCATGTGGTAACATGGAACGGTATGACTGACAACGACAAAACAGCACCTTCGGGGGTCTATTTTTATAAACTATTCACCCAAAACATGGAAATCTCAAAAAAGATGCTTCTGTTGAAGTAAAAAGATATATATATTATATGTTAATGACTAAAAATGAGATGAGTGAAATATGAAAAAAGATCGGAAGAGCGTCTTGTAGGGAAAGAGTGTAGATCTCGGTGGTCGCCGTATC
>CAJVYT010000178.1 GCA_913009765.1 uncultured candidate division Zixibacteria bacterium | reverse complement strand
CGTTCAGAGTTTTCAGTTTATCGGAAGCAAAGGCGATTCTGCTTCGTCAGGTGGTGGCGGTGGTAGTTACAATCAAGCCCCTCCTGCTGATATGCCGGCTTCTCCGCCCTCCGGCGGCAGTAGCGGCGATGACGATCTTCCATTCTGATTAAAATTCATACAAGACTTTAAGTAAGCCCTGTAAGTATATGCTTGTAGGGCTTTTATGTTGTTCAAAACATGGCTTCTAAATGTCTGATATTATACTCAATCTTTCATCCAAATGTTCCGATTTGAAACAGTGGTATGTAAAATAGGTATAATATTTATAGGTATGAAGGAGTTATTTGTATGTCTAAATCAATCACTATAGACCGTACAGAATCAAGTGTATTTAGCAATTCACAGATATTAAAAGAAGTCGGATTTTTATCTTTAGCTGTAATACTTCTGTCTCTTGGTATCATTTGGTTTTACAATCGAGTACTGTTTACCGAAGAAATTTATGGGATATATTCTCAGTTAGAAATAGCCGGTATTACTTTTATGCCGTATATGATTTCGGGAGCTATTGCGGCTCTGTCGGCACTGTATATACTGTACTATATACCGGCGGAGAAATGTAAAATACCTTCACATCAATTAGCAATGAGAATTCGCAAGTTAGGGGAAGGTGACTTGGTATCATTTGCCCGTATTCAATCCGGTAATCAGGAAATTAATGATATTGCCCGTGAACTAAGTTTTACCGTAGCTCAATGGAATTCGCAAATGTCGCAGATGAAAATAATTAATAGGCAGCAATGGGATTTACTGCAGGAGATAAAACAATCAGCAGCAAAAAATGATACAGACTCAATTCTGTTACATTTGGAGAAGATAGAGGAAAATTGGATTAAAACAGCAGAAATAGAAGAATTGATAAAAACCTGATATTATTTTTCTTCAAGTTTTTTAATACGTTTGAGCATTTCGGGCAGACGGTTGAGCAGAGCTTCAATCCGTTTTGATTTCATTATTTCTCTGGCAGGTGTACCGAATACTTTTGTTCCGGCTTTAACAGATTTAATGACTCCTGATTGTCCTCCTGCCATGGCACCGTCACCGATTTCTAAATGACCGGCAACACCAACCTGTCCTGCCAGTACAACCCCATTGCCGATTATTGTTGAGCCTGCTACTCCTGCTTGAGCTACTATAATAGCATGTCGTCCAATTCGGACATTATGAGCTATCTGTACAAGGTTGTCTATTTTTGTCCCCATGCCGATAACAGTCGGTCCTAAAGCACCGCGGTCAACAGAACAGTTAGAGCCGAATTCAACATTATCTTCGATAACAACATTTCCGATTTGTTTTATTTTTTTGAGACCAAGCTCTGATTCTGCATATCCAAATCCGTCGGATCCGATTACAGTTGATGCGTGGATAATAACATTGTTTCCAATTTGACAGTCATCCATAATTCGTACTCCTGGATACAGAATGCAGTTGTCGCCTATAACAACATTTTTACCAATAAAGACAGACGAAATCAAGCGAGTTTGCTTTCCAATTTTTGAAAGTGAGCGAATATGGCAGAGTTCTCCAATTCGGGCGGTGGAATCAATCGTAGTATTTTTTTCAATAATTGCAGATTTTGCAATACCTGAATTTACATCGGGAAGTTCGGGATACAGAATATCCAAAACTAATGCAAATGCTAAATATGGATTGTTGTGGCGAATAATAGAAAGATTTGATGCCGCAACTTGTTCATCTAAGATAATCGCTGATGCTTCTGTTGTATTGAGATGTTTGAGATATTTTTCATTGGCGATAAAAGTTATATCACCATTTGATGCAGTTTCGATAGGGGCAGCTGAGTGAATAACTAAGCTGCCGTCTCCATCTACTTTACCGCCGATTGTTTCGGCTAACTCACTGAGTGTATAAGATTTTTTACTGTTCGTTTGTGGCAAGATAATCAATAACCTTTTGGGTTATGTCGTATGTCTCTTTGATGTATCCTAAGCCTGAACCTGCGACAGTAAAAACAACATCGTAGTTACCTTCAATGGCAACTGCTTCAATAGCTTTTGTGACATTTTCCAAAATAGGTCGGGTAAGCTGGTCTTGTTTTTTTTCAGCTGTACCACCGGGACCAAAAATTTTACGGGTATACATATCTAAAGATTCTTGTTTTGCTCGAATAGCTGCTTCTTTTTCTTTACGTTTTTCATCTGAAAGAATTAGTTTTTGTTTATCGTATTCCGCTGCAAGTTCTTGAATCTCTGTTTGTTTCGCTTGAGCTTCATCCTGCCATGCTTTGGATTCGATACCCCAATCTTCCTGGGCTGTTTGCCATGCTTTATTCACTTGTAAGATTTTTTGGTCGTCAACGTAGCCAATTTTTATAGATTGGGCGTTGATACCTTTTGCACAAAAAGAAAAAAGCGTGAGAGCAAATAAAGTGGTGGAAATAATTCTTGTAAGTTGTTGCATTGAAAACCTCTTATTTTATCAATTTGTAATTCTATTTAAATGTTGTACCAATTTGAAAATGCGTTCGCCATCCGTTATCCTGATTTCTAATATTATCAAACGGTTTGGCAAAGTCAAACCCTATTGTGCCAATTCCGGGTACTGCTACTCGAAATCCGACACCCCCTGCCGAGTAAAGTTGAGTAAACGGATTTATATCTGTCCAGTTCAGCCATGAATTTCCGGCATCAAAAAAGACAATTCCGTAGATTGAACGGCTGACAACCGGAATTTGCAGCTCTATGTTTGATACAAACATATAGTTACCCCGAACACGGGTATATTGACCACCAGCAGATTGATTTATTGTTGAAGAGTCCGCAAAAGTAGTATCAAATACACCGTTTATTATCATAGCAGAGTCTGTAAAACTATTGTAATAATACAATGTATCTGCACCTGCTTTAATCGTAGTATCTGGAGTCAAGGAACCATCGTCATAGCCTCGAACTACGCCATCATAGGCAACACCACCCGGAGTAAATCTGTCTGATAAAAGAGTGTGTCTGTCATTGTCAAAATCTGCACCGTTTGGTCTCACAATAGCTCCAAACTGTGACCTGACCGCTAAAGCTATATTTTTATATAACGGGATAAATTGTGCATACGAAATCTTATGTTTTGTGTAATGCCAAAATCCGCCCAACAGACCACCGGTTTTTTCAAAGGAGTAGGAAAACTTAGAACCGGATGTTGCAAATTCCGGAAGGTTTCTTGAGTCACGGGTCACTGTAAAGGATATTCGTGATGCTATGTTCCACTGCTCATCATAAGTTAAAATTGAATTCTGGTAAGGTTGAATTGGGTCTTTAACAGTAAAAGTAGTATCGTACTCATTTATCCACGTATATCTTGGATCAACAGTAAAAGATGAATCTTGTGAGTACGTTGTGTCGTAAGTTGTTATAAATTCTTGATAGGCATGATAATCTTTATATGACTGAGATGCTATAAAACTATTAGAGAAATCTTCGTATTTGTCTCGTTCTAAGCGGTATGATGCAAATATTCTGAAAAAATTGTCAGGCCAGCGTAGTCTTTTACCCAGTCTTACAGAGCCACCTTGTCTGGTTTCGGTGTAGTCACTAAACCATTGACGTTTAGATGAGTATATGTCAGTTCCAAAAAGAGTCGGTCTGCCATAGAGCCATGGTTCGGTAAAAGATACAGAAAAAGAATTCCGTCTGCTTCCAAAGTCAGTGCTAAAGGAGAGGTTTTGCCCCATACCCCTGAAGTTGGGAATTCCAATTCCTAAGTTTCCAACTAACTTATCTGTGCTATTATAACCTGCACCTGCCGATGCCTGAGCAGTTTGTTTTTCTTCAATTTGAAACTCAATATCAACATCACCATTTGGTAAATTACGAGGTACCGGATTTACATTGGTGAAGAAATTAAGTGCCATCGCATCACGAACCGAACGAATCAAAAGTTCACGGTTAAATTTTTGCCCCGGCAAAGCTGATAGTTCCCGACGGATAACTTTGTCTTTTGTTTTTGTGTTACCTATAATGTTTACTAAATTAATTGTAGAGGGTAGACCTTCGGTTATGTCATAGTTTATATCTATCAAAGAGTCATCACGGGTTGTCCGCTCATCAATAAGGCGAATATGCAGATGTCCAATGTCATAATAGGCGGAATAGATTTCTTCAAGAGAGGATTGGTATTTTTCCATGTTAAATATCTCGCCCTCATTATATTTGATTTTCTTCTTGAGATATTTTTCAGGCATTTTTTCAATATGGGTAAAAGTAGCTTTGCCAAAATAATACTGTGGTCCCTCATAGACTTGCAGATAAATTTTCATTCTATTGGTAGTGGTGTCAATAGTAGAAGAGTCAGAAATAAGATAGGCATCAATGTATCCCAATTTATGAAACTCTGTGATTATTTTTTCTAAATCTTCTTCATATTTGTCTTTGGCAAAATCGGAGCTTTTCAAGAAACCTCGCTTGCGGTTACGCATTTTTTTGATAATGTCATGAGGGTTTACTCGTTCAGTACCGGTGAGAATGACTTTCTCTACTTTGACTTTTGATTTTTCTTTAATGATATAGCGTAATATGGCAGATGTTGAGTCATCGGAATACTCAAGCTCGGATTTTACTTCTGCTTGGAAATATCCTTTGTTACCGTAGATGTCTAATATTTCATTTTTCTTTTTGCTCATCAAAAAAGGAGAAATATATCCGCCTACGCCCAGCCCTATTTTGTCTTTTAATTCATCGGAATCTATTTTTTTGTTTCCTTTGAATTCGATACCGGCAAGTTTGGGCAGTTCTTTTACTACGATATACACTTTCAACCCGCCTGTAACAATTTCGGCTTCGATTGTTATATTTGAAAAAATACCGAGAGCATATAAACGCCGAATAGTTTCGGTTGTTGACGTGGGAGATAGGGGGGAACCTAAATCAATAGCTGAGACACCTAAGATAAGAGAGCGAGAGGCAACATGGTTGCCCTCGACAACAATCTCTACAACTTTGTAGTCAGATTGTGCATTGACAACCGGTACAAAGCATACAATAAAAAGTAATACAAAAAGAGCTATCCGTGCCCTGATCTTTGTCATCGTTTATTACGCAGTTACAATTTTATTTATTTTGATTTCGCTATAATCTTGACGGTGACCTTGACGGCGACGGTATTTTGTACGACGTTTGTATTTATAAATTAATACTTTGTCGTTTTTTCCGTGACCGAGAACTTCTGCTTCTACTTTTGCATTTTCAACAAAAGGTGTTCCGACTATTGCATCATCATTGTTTTTCACAAGTAACACTTCACTTATGTCGATTTTATCACCTTGTTTTGCATCTTGCAATGGAATCTGTAATACTTCACCTTCTTGGGCTGAGTATTGAAAACCTGAAATTTGAAATACAGCGTACATATTTAATATGTCCTCTCAATATAGAAATTACTTATTTACATAAAGTTAAGCTGTAAAAAGTAATAAAATCTCCGTTTAAGTCAAGGCAAATTTTCCTATTTATTAAGGAACTTTGCGATAATTTCATCATTTAAACTAAAGAATGGCGGTGCGGTTCCATAATTTTTCTTAAAATCATGAAAAATAACCATTTGTGATTGCCACCGATGAGCTTTTTGGATATATTTGGAGCCGGAAATGAGTGAAATGACAACAAAAAAAGATGCGAAGACAGGCATTCCTCGTGCTAAGTTTGATCTGCATTCCAAATTTGAGCCAAAAGGTGACCAGCCTGAAGCAATAAAACAGCTATGCGAAGGTTTGGCTCGGGGTGATAAACACCAAACTCTTTTAGGAGTGACCGGTTCCGGAAAAACCTTTACAATTGCAAATGTGATAGCCAAAACCGGTCGACCGGCTTTGGTGATGTCGCATAATAAAACATTAGCGGCACAACTTTATGGTGAGTTAAAAGCGTTTTTCCCAAATAATGCTGTTGAGTTTTTTATCAGTTATTACGATTACTATCAACCGGAGGCATATGTGCCGACCACTGATACGTTTATCGAAAAAGATACTGCTATAAATGATGATATAGACAGGCTCAGATTACGGGCGACATCTTCGCTTTTAGAACGTGATGATGTTATTATTGTTGCTTCGGTTTCATGTATTTATGGTCTGGGGTCACCGGAGGCATATAAAGAACAGATGATTACTGTTGTGAACGGCTTAGAGATTGACCGCGATGAGATGATTCGGAATCTGATTCAGATTCACTATAACCGTAATGATATTTCATTTACTCGTGGAAATTTCCGTGTACGAGGTGATACTATTGAGTTGATTCCGTCATATCATGAACATGCTTTTCGGATAGAATTTTATGGAGATGAAGTCGAACGAATTTCAGAAATTGATCCTTTAACCGGTGAAATTTTAAAAGAGCGGGATAAAATTTCTATATATCCAGCCAAACATTTTATTACATCAAAAGACCAGTTGAAATCAGCTATCAAACTTATTCAGTCAGAATTAAAAGAAACGGTACAAAATTTTGTTAAAGAAGATAAACTTTTGGAAGCACAACGGATTGAAAGCCGTACAAAATATGATTTGGAAATGCTCAAAGAGATTGGGTACTGCTCCGGGGTTGAGAATTATTCCCGTCATTTGACAGGTCGTAAAGAGGGAGAGCGTCCGTTTACACTCATTGATTTTTTCCCTGACGATTTTATCACGATAATGGATGAGTCGCATCAGTCTATTCCGCAAGTTCGGGGAATGTTTGCAGGGGATAGAAGCCGTAAAGAAACGCTTGTTGCTCACGGGTTCAGGCTGCCGTCGGCACTTGATAACCGTCCTGTCTATTTTGAAGAATTTGAGTCTATGCAAAATCAAACAATCTATATTTCTGCTACACCTGCAGATTTTGAATTGGAGGCATCAAACGGCGTCATAGTTGAACAGGTTATTCGACCTACCGGATTGTTAGATCCAAAAATAACAGTAAAACCATTAGCAACGCAAGTTGATGATTTGTTAGAACAGGTAAATATAAGAGCTGCCAAAGGCGAACGGGTGTTAGTGACAACTCTTACAAAAAGAATGTCTGAAGATTTATGTGATTATTTTAATAAAATGGGAGTACGGGTCAGATATTTACATTCTGAGGTTAAGTCAATAGACCGCACTGAGATAATTCGGGATTTGCGGTTAGGAGAATTTGATGTTCTCATTGGGGTCAATTTACTCAGGGAAGGTCTTGATTTACCGGAAGTTTCTCTGGTTGCTATATTAGATGCTGACAAAGAGGGCTTCTTGCGTTCAGCACGTGCTTTGATTCAGACAGTTGGAAGGGCTGCTCGAAACAAAAACGGCGAAGTTATATTGTATGCGGATAAAATTACTAAATCGATGCAGAAAACTATTGAAGAAACCGAACGAAGACGCGAAAAGCAGTTAGCTTATAACAAGAAACATAATATTGACCCGGAAACAATTTTTAAGACTCGTGATGAAATTTTAAGAACGACCGAATTTGCTGATTCCAAAACTATTGAAAAGAAAACATTTGAGAAGCCAACCAGTTTTGAGATGATGAGCTCAGAAGACCAGATTGTCTTTATGATGAAAGCGATGAAAAATGCTGCTGAAAATCTTGATTTTGAGACTGCTATGCTTATTCGTGATGAAATTGATGAGTTAAAAAAGAATTTGAAAAGTCTTAAAGGTAAATAGTGAGAAGGATTATTTTGTTTTGTAAACAAATATCTGCTTAATTCCGTCTATTTAATGTTGTATTGTATATAGGTTTAATGTTATTTATTATATATTTTGTCCGATAAAAACAACATGAAATATAAAACTATTTCTAATATATTTTTAACAAACTGATAAATGAAGTATAATAAAAACAAACAAAAACATATTTACATATTTTTATTAGCTGTAATACTTATTAGTGGGTGGCTGTTTTGGACAATCGGTATTGAAAATGATCCACCTTTGCATTATTCCGGTATTGGTCAGTCACTTTCAACAGATCCACACCATTATGTGTACCATAGCCGAAATAAAATATTGTTTGATGATTTTGATCCATTTGATTATCCTCGCTGGACTGTTTTTCAACATTCTCTGACATCATTTGCATCTTTAATTGTCTTTTCAATTACAGATGTATCTCTTAAAAATGCAAACTATGTTGGGATAGTACTCAATCTATTAGGTCTTTTGTTTTTTATCATTGCCTTCTGGAAACATCACCGACCGCTTTTTGTGGTTATGTTTGCTGTTTGCTATATTATTAATGTCACACTCATAGTTCATGCACAATTACCATATTTAGAAAACGGACTTCTGAGATCGGAAGAGCACACGTCTGAACTCCAGTCACACTGATATATCTCGTATGCCGTCTTCTGCTTGAAAAAAAAAACACATAAACAACACCATATCATCTACATTGGCACGCTACTTAAATAA
>CAJVYT010000177.1 GCA_913009765.1 uncultured candidate division Zixibacteria bacterium | reverse complement strand
AGTAGAGAAAAGAGAACAGGTAGAAGAGATGAGGTAGAGGAAGAGTGTAGATAACATCATGCGCCGTATGTTGATTGTTTTTTTTTTTTTTATTTTGTTTGTATATTTTTTTTTTAATGATACGGCGACCACCGAGATCTACACTCTTTCCCTACACGACGCTCTTCCGATCTATGTTACCGGTGCAGCCGGTGGTTGGTATGGTGGTCATAGATCTTTTCGTGGAGTACAAATTATTTGCACTCGTGTTGGAGCAACTGCTGATGATGGGCTCGGATATATTAATCCTGTGAATGCTGCTACAGCTATAAATTATGCTGTAAATATGGGTGCCAATGTTATTAACGCAAGTTGGGGCGGATCATCAGTTTCTGCAGCAGCAGCTTCAAATGCTATGGCTGCAGGAGTTACTTTTTGTCATGCTGCCGGAAATGATAATGTTGATATAAATGATGAAATTGATCTTACTATTGGAGTTCTTTCTGTGGCATCAACTGGTTCAAACTCTGATGTTAAATCAAGTTTCTCTAACTTCGGTTTCTGGATTGATGTTTCAGCACCGGGTTCAAATATCCTTTCAACGTATTCAGACGAGTATACACCTATCACTGCCTCTATTAGTGGAACTTCAATGGCATCCCCAATGGTGGCAGGCTTAGCATTACTGATTCGCTCACAAATGCCGTCACTTACAAAAAGTCAAGTCGACTCTATTATTATTAATTCAGCCGACTCGCTTTCTCTATACACTGCAAATCCGACCTATGCATCAACCCAAAAACTTGGTTCCGGTCGTATTGATGCTTTCGCGGCGTTATCTGGTTTGGCAAATGCAAAGTTTACTGCTGATGTCACCGAAGGGGCTGCTCCTCTTACTGTGAACTTTACAGATCTTTCACCAAATTCACCGGTTGGGTGGGATTGGTCATTTGGAAATGGTGATGTTTCCACAGATCAAAATCCACAGTATGTGTATAATGATCCGGGTCTCTATGATGTCTCTTTAATAACTGATGAAAATAACCCGTTGGGTCCAGGCGAAGAACATTTAAAAAGATATATTTGGGTCAGACAAGATTCATTACTTGGGGATTCTATTAGTGCTTCATATTTCTCTCAGGTTGTTGTGCCAATTTATCTTAATAATACTACCTTAGTAAAAGATATTCAGTATGTTTTCTCTTATGGAAACACATTTGACGTTACATATGACTCTTTCTCGGTTGCAGGTACCCGAACTGATTATTTTGAAAATATTACCGTGAATGCTTCTGATCCGTTTAATAAACGGATATCTATTTTTATGCAGTCCAATACTTCTGTCGGTTCAAATTACCTGCCGCCAGACACAGGTGCTATTTTAAATCTTTTCTTTACTGTTGGAAATAACGGCAGCAATGGAACTATGATTCTTGATACAACCTCCTTTAACGGAAAGTCATCCAGAATTACATCAATTTATGGGGAATATTTCCCGGCAGGTTATAGACCTATTACAATGAATATTGGTGGTTGTTGTGCTATGCGAGGCGATGTTAATGCTTCCGGTTCTATCAATGTTTCTGATTTGGTATATCTTGTTGCTTATAGTTTCCAAAGCGGACCTGCACCGGCATGTGAAGACGAAGGTGACGTTAACGGCTCAGGTTCTATCAATGTTTCTGATTTGGTATATCTTGTTGCTTATAGTTTCCAAAGCGGACCTGCACCGCTTTCATGTTTTTAAATTAAGTATATATATTTCAAAAGCCGCTATTTTTATAAAAATAGCGGCTTTTTTGTGAAATAGAGTACATATAACTTTATGAATATGCATTATTTTGCGTATGGTTTATTTAATTTTATTGTTTTTAACTAAATGAGGGTATAATTTTATTAATCAAATTCGGCACGTTTATTGTACTAATATAGAAAGCATAGTGAATGAAAAAAAATTCTGTATTTTGTCTTAGATTGTTATTTATTATGGAAAAAAAGTACAACGCAAAATTTAATATTTTGAGATTTTTATTGACTTGGAATTTCAAATTATCTATGTTGAGACGATTGGAAAGATGTAAAATGAAAATTATATATAGTAATGTGTTACGCAAATTGTAGGAGGTTGTTATTTAGAAAACTGTTAATTGTTTTGTGATCAAATTAGAATGAAAAATGAACAAACTAATAAAGCTATGGAGGCTTTAAATATTATGAAAACAAAATTTATTATGATAGTTCTTGCGATTTTTGTTATGTCGTTTGGAATTTCTTTCGGGCAGTCAATTACCTTAGAAAACATAACCGGTACAATGTGGCACGGACAACCGGATTCAATTATGGCCGGCTCTACGTATACTTTTAATCTTCGTGTAACTGGTGGTGGTGTAAAAATTGATACAACATTTTATGGTGATCCTAATGCACCGGACTCTATTAAAGTTGATACAACTACTGCTTATACAGGTATTGCAAACGGTTTTACTGTATATTCTCCGGATGGTGCTGCTTGGACTACTACTGTTGGTGATACTTTAGTTTCTCTCGGAGGTTCTGTCGGTATTCTTGCACACACTCAATTTGATATAGTTTTTGCAATTAACCCATTTAGTACCGGTTCCGGTGCTGATACTGTCGGTTTTGGCGGTGTTGCATTTTCGGGTACCGGGCTTGTCGCAGATTTTGATGATATTCCATATTCTATTACAATCGGACCAATTACCGGCGGAGCATCTGCTCATGGTAAAACTATCTGTTTAGATTCAGCATTTTATCGTACAACCGGTGAATGGGTGTGGGCTTCTCTTGTTGGTATTGAGAAAAGGGCATCTTGGGATGGACCTCATTGTTATACGGTAGTTGATGAAGCTACTGATTTTGAACCGATAAAATCCGATTTACCTCGTTCGTTTGCTTTATCTCAAAACTATCCGAACCCGTTTAATCCTACTACTACTATCAAGTATGATCTTCCAAAAAACTCCGATGTTTCGTTGACTATTTATAACGTTACCGGTCAAAAGGTATCAGAGTTTAATCAAGAAAATCAACCTGCAGGTTCTCATATCTTTAATTGGGATGCCACAAAGGTTTCTTCCGGCGTTTACTTTTACAAATTGACAGCCGGCGATTTTACCGCAACGAAGAAAATGATGCTCTTAAAATAGTCATTTTATATTAAAATATTACTTTAAAAGAAGTCCTCAATTTTGAGGACTTCTTTTTTGTGTAGACAAAATAGCAAAAATAACTCATTGTAGGACAACAGCTTACGAATTATTGTTTGACTTTAAGGTTTGATTTTACTATTATACAAAGATACAATGATGGGGCTTACACATTAACTCATTGATAGACAAGGCATTATGTTAGGAATAATTGGTAATAAGTTTTCAATAGGAAAAGAGACATACCAGCCTTTTTCTGCGGAATTGCATTACTTCCGAATTGATAAAAGATATTGGTCAATCTGTTTTGAACGAATTAAACGGGCAGGATTTCGTATTATTACAACTACTGTACCGTGGAATATTCACCAAGATGAGACAAAAACCTTTGATTTTGGCGGATTTGATGATCCGAGAAAAGATTTAATTGTTTTTTTAGAATTAGCCCGTGAATTTGGGTTTAAAGTTATTTTGCGTCCCGGACCATTTGTAGGCGGTCAGTTAGAATACGGTGGACTACCGAAAACTCTCTTTAACGACATCAAAGTATTTGCTCGCGATGCCAATGGAAATGAACAAAAACTTCCAAATTATCATGGTGTTGATAGCGGGTATCTTCCAAGTTATCTTCATTCTAATTTTCAGTTTCATTTAAAGAGCTATTTTAAAGCATTTATTGAAACAACAAAAAATTATGTACATCCCCGCGGTCCTATATTTATGGTTGAATTAGATTATGAAACTTCGTTTAATCGTCTTCTGAACCCCGGTTCTGCTGACTACAACCAAGATGTTCTCGAGCGGTATTATGGTGAGTTTTTAGAAGAACGCTATGATGAAATTAAGAAACTGAACTTTTTGTACAAAGAGAAAAATGATAATTTTGAAGAAGTACAGCCTCCTCGTAATTTTGCCGATGTGGATTTAAAAAATTTACCAAAAGTATTTGATTGGTTCCGATTCAGAGAATATATGCTGAATACATATTTAGAGACATTAGAAGATATTTTTAAAGCATATACAGTAGAGCCATTAATTTTTAGATCTCTTTATTTTGATAAAGGGGATTTGCTTCCTGCATTTAATTTGGTACCGGAGGACAGGTCACCGTTTTTAGGAACAAATGTGTTTCCTGACGGGAATTATTTTGCTCTCTCAATAAAAGGAAAATTTTTAAAATCTGAATATGGTTTTGCCTACGCATCATCTTTTACCTCTGGTGGAGCAGCAGCAGACCCTGCCCGTGAAGAAGAGATAGCTCCGATAACAAATAATATTCGCAGATTCTATTTGTCTGCCGGATTGTCATCGGGTTTCAAAGGGTTAAACCATTATATGTTTGTAAATCGTGAAAAATGGTACGGAGCACCGTTATTTAACGATGGAACTATTTCAAAAGGGTACAATCTTTTGAAAAACTTCACAAGCAAATTAGTGGAACTGGGTCTTGAAGAGATGGAATCTGAAGACCAGATTGCGGTTGTCGGAAATCGTATGTATTCCTGGATGTCCAGAGTCTCTGTTAAAAATGAATTTGAATATACAAAAAAATTGGTTTCTGATTCTTTGTTAGGTATTTGTCGTGATTTAATGCGATTGAAAATGAATTACGGTATTAGAGAAAACAGAGATTTTGAAACTTTAAAAATTTACAAACTTATTTTTATTGTATCAACTGAAATTATGGCAGAAAAAGAACAGGAAGCAATAGTTGAACTGGTTAAATCCGGGGTAACAGTTGTGATGTGTGGTTTAATGCCAAAGTATGATGAGAATATAAAAGATTGTCAGATTCTTGCTAATCATTTTAGAATCAAGACTTCTGTTGATTATCGAATAGGTTCTATCGATCATAAAATCGGTTCGTATCCGGGCTATATTTATGGGTCGATTCGCTCAACTGATGATTCCAAAGTAAAAAAACTGGTTAAATCAGATGCCAAAGTTATTGGTGTTTCGTCATCAAGATTCAAAGGCAATTTCTATCTCTTTGCGTTTGACTTTGCCTCTGGTGGAAATCATCAAAAACTATCTTTCTTTGAGTCTATTCTGCAGAATGAAAAACATGAATCTTACCTGTATTGTTCAGACCCGTCAGTTGACATCTCTTTCCAGATGGGTGAGAAAAAAGGTCTGCTCTATATCGTTGCTCCTCCTCCGGGGGAACTATCTGATGGTTTTGAATCCGGCGAAAAAGAAATTATTATCAAGGCTGATTTAAAAGCACTTGGATTTAAAGCTACCAAGATGAAACTGATTGATATTTTTGCCGAGCAAGTTGAAGATGAAGAAATAGTTCCTTTGAAAGTTACTTCAAAAGAACTCAGAGAAGGTATTTCACTTCATATTCAATATCCGGATGGCTTAATCTTTATTGTTGAAAAAAGTAAATAAATTAGTTGTATGAAGTACAATTTTAAAAACCGCTCTTATATAGTTTTTCTATTATGTGGAGCGGTTTTTGTTTTATTAAATTTATTAAATTGTTCTGCGGTAAAAATAGAAACATATTATGAAAACGGTGTTGTCGCAACAGCATCTCCAATCGCAACAGAAATAGGCGTACAAGTATTAAAAAATGGAGGGAATGCATTTGATGCTGCCGTTGCAGTTGCTTTTACTTTGGCGGTTGTACATCCCGAAGCAGGTAATATTGGCGGAGGTGGGTTTGCTGTATTGCGTGACGGCTCTACTCAGGAGATAACGTCGTTAGATTTTCGTGAAACAGCACCAAAAGCAGCTTATGAGACAATGTATCTTGACAATGACAGCAATGTTATTGCCGAGCTTTCTACAGTCGGGGCAAAAGCAGTTGGAGTTCCGGGAACTGTTGCTGGTTTGTATACTCTTTGGGAAGAAAAAGGGTCGATGGAATGGAATGATTTAGTTTCTATTGCGGCTAAGTTAGCTGACAGCGGTTTTATAGTTGATGCATATTTGGAATCTTCTTTACGAGACAACAGAGAAGTCTTAACAAAATTTCCAACAAGTGCAGAAATATTTTTTCCAAATAATCAAACAGTTACAGAAAATAATCTTTTTGTACAAAAAAAATTAGCCAAAGCGTTGTACCGTATCGCCGCTGAAGGCAGAGACGGATTTTACAAAGGGGAGATTGCCGACTCAATAGCTGCAACTATGGCTGCCTACGGTGGACTTATAACACAAGAGGATTTGGCAGAGTACACTTCTGTGTGGCGGGAACCTATACATTTTACATTTGATTCACTTGATATTTACAGCATGGCTCCGCCAAGTTCCGGCGGTATTATTGTTGGACAGATTCTTAAATTGTTGGAACCGTATGATTTTTCTCGATATAGTCCCAACTCGGCGGAATATATAAATCTTTTTTCCGAAGTATCAAAACTTGCTTTTGCTGACCGCTCCAAACATCTTGGCGACCCTTTGTTTTATAATGTGCCTGTCAAAAGATTATTGTCAGATGATTATTTGAATAATAGGAGAAAGCAAATTGAGATTGGTAAAGCAAAAAATTCTGATGAAATCCTTCCGGGCGGTATGATGACTGCTGAATCTGATGAAACAACCCATTTTTCTATTGCCGATAAAGACGGAAATCTTGTTTCGATTACATATACATTAAACAGTTCCTATGGCTCTAAGCTTGCTGTGAACGGTTTTGGCTTTTTGTTAAACAATGAGATGGATGATTTTTCGGTAAAACCGGGGGAGCAGAACTTGTATGGGCTGATAGGCGGAGCAGCTAATAAAATTGAACCAAAAAAAAGAATGCTGTCATCCATGTCACCGACTATCGTTTTAAAAGATAATGAGCCCCTCTTGATTTTAGGAGCTCCGGGCGGTTCTAAAATTATTACAGTGGTTGCTCAAGCTATTTTAGATGTTACCAGGTTTCAATTGAATGTACAAGAAGCAGCGTCGTTGGGACGGTTCCATCATCAATGGATTCCTGATATTTTGTATCTTGAAAAAGACAGATTTTCTAAAGAGACTCAGAACAAATTAGAATCGTATGGATATACAATAAAAGAACGGCAGCCGTATTCAGATTTACAAATAATATATATTGACCCCTCCCATTTTAAAACAGGAGCATCTGACCCCAGAGGTAGAGGGACTACATCCGGTTACTAATTTTAGATACCGGCTTGGTCGTTGATTTTGTTTTTTTTAAGTCCTTTATTACAGTCTTTTATTCCCAAAATTATTGCTCCGGCACCTATTATTGAAATTATTATAAAGAGAAGTGTTCCTATATAAGGCAGAGCAAATAGAATATACATTATAAGCAGTCCTAAAAAGAGTTGGCTCTTACTGAGATATTTTGGATTAGTTTTCAATTTACGGATAATTGTATAACCTAACAATAGTGCTAACACAATTTTCCCGCTGTAAATCATCGTACTCACAGTTACAATAGTAACAGATGAAATCGGAATCATAATAGTTGAGAGAGCCAATATAATTGTACCGCCAACAACAGTTCCTTTTGAAATCAATGTTAATCCAACAATAATTAATATAAGCGTCAGAATAAGAATGATTACAAAAATGACTAACACAGCCAATGAGATAAATCCAACTGCTGCTGAAATTGCAAAACGCTCCTGAAGTTGAAAAACCATAGTGCTGATATAGTTTTTGCCCAAAAGCATGAGAAGAATGCCAAATAAAAATGCTGCCAATAGTTTAGACCCTGATTTTACTGTTGTCAAAAAGAGAGTTTCTTCTTCATCAGCTTCAGCTTTTTCGGGCAGGTCCCATGTTGTACTGCCTAAGATTGTTGCACCGGAATTTATATCTATATCTGCTTGATTATCAGAGATATATTTAAAATTACCTTTGATAAGTGCAGGGGCAACAATATGGATTTTTTTCGCATAAACAGTCAAATCACCATCAATTGTACCGGAAATATACACTCCCTCATTATTGACAGTTATGCCGGAACTAATAATTATAGAAGAACCCGAGTGAATAGTAACATTACCATGTACGGTTCCTTCAATGTTTATATTACTTCCATATGCATAGACATCTTTACCAAATACGGCATTTTTGCCAATATTAAGTTCATTACAAAAAAACAGACCGGATCGTTTGACGGCTCCGTCTATAAAACCATTATTGGCAAACAATCTGAGAGAGCCGTTAATTTCACCGGTATGGGAAAATTTTTTACATATAATATTGGCGGAGTTTTCTATAAGTCCTTTAATAGATATTATTGCATAGATCGGAAGAGCGTCGTGTAGGGAAAGAGTGTAGATCTCGGTGGTCGCCGTATCATTAAAAAAAAAAGAAAAGAACAAAAGATGATGA
>CAJVYT010000176.1 GCA_913009765.1 uncultured candidate division Zixibacteria bacterium | reverse complement strand
AGTCCAAAATATGTTTCAAGACCCTTCGACTCCGCTCAGGGTGACTTGAAACACAACAACTTATAATATGTCATGCTGAGCGGAGTCGAAGTATGTTCCGAATTTAGAGGTTTATCAACAAGCCCCTTGCGGTGTGTTTACTGTTCAATAGTTTAGTAGGGTGTGATCCCACCTTATGATGGCAGCATCACAGGGATGCTGCCCTACATAAACTAAATTTGCCGAAGTATGATAAAACTTGCTGTTTATTTCAGAGGTTCCCAGTTCGGATTGGATGCTCTGCCGGTACGAGTAATTCTGCGTTGATTTCGTCCGGTTATGTCCATAATATAAATATCTCCCGAGCTTAGACGGGTAGATGAGAAAATAATATGTTTCCCGTCAGGTGAAAAATGCGGATTTTCATTCATACCGACTTCTGTCAGAACTTTATATTGTGTACCTGAGGTGTCAATTGATGCTAAGTCAAACCGACCTGATTTGGTACGGCTTACAAATGTAATACGGTCGCCACGTGATGACCAAATAGGCGAGTCATTGTAACTGCTTTGGTATGTGAGTCTGTGCATATTTAATCCGTCGGAATCCATAATGTAAAGCTGAGGTGAACCTGAACGGTCTGATGAAAAGGCTATCATTTGTCCATCCGGTGACCATGTTGGGGCGGAATCAATTGAACGATGTTTGGTTAAGCGTTTGATAATATTGCCATTAATATCTAAAACATAAATTTCAGAATTTCCGTCTTTTGAAAGTACACAGGCTATTTTATCTCCATCGGGAGAAATCGACGGTGCAGCAACAATTCCTTTGAATTCGGCAACTTTGGTTAGCTTTTTTGTTTGTACATTTACTTTAAAAAGTTTTGGGTCATCTTCTAAGTATGATGTAAAGAAAACTTCATCTCCATTTGGAGAAAAACAGGGTGAAAGATTAATAACACCTGTGTTTGTCAGTTGAATTTCTGAGGCACCATCGTAGTCTGAAATAAATATCTCTTTACCCTTTCCCACTTTTTTCACATAAACAATCTTAGTTAAAAAGATACCGTCTTCGCCTGTCAGATTTTTGACAATCTGGTTAGAAATTTCGTGAGCTAAGACCCGCCAGTTTGATTTTTTGCGGGAAAGTACGCCTTTGGTTATCATTTGCTGGCGGATAGTATCGTAAAGTTTCCATCGTACCCTGATTTGATTAGCGGGAAACTCCGCCTCAAGTTTCACAAGATAATCGGCACCAAGCCGCTGCCATCCTAAAATATCCAACTCTCTAATTTCATACATTTTTAAATAAAAAGAATCAACCCCTACAAACCGAAAATCGGCGTGAAAATCGATATCGTTTTGTACTATGCGGGTGATGTAATTCATAAGTGTGGAATCATCATGAGTGATATATTGAATTCCGATATATTTCATCTCATCAACTCCAACTGGTGTCGGTTCGACATATCCGATAGGATTGAGAGTATCAAAAGTATATCCGGGGACATTGTCATCAGATTGAGCAAAAATTGAAGTTGAAAGTAACAATATTGAAATAAAAAATAAGACTGTTTTCACGGTGACCTCTTTTTAATAGTTGATTGGGACAGTTATCCCGATAATTTCATCCCTGAATTCAGGCGGTAAAGGCGGGAATGGTTTTGAACGTTCAATAGCGGCTAAGCAGTCTCGGTCTACCCCCGGTATTCCCGATGATTGTTTGATTTCTAATTTTACGACTCGACCGGATCTGATAACTTCAAAATACACAACACAAATAACATTACCGTCAAGCGATATTGTTCTTCTAAAATTACGGCTAATTTTATTGAAAGCCTGTGTAAACCAATAGGGATAATCAAACGATTCATTATCAACTGATGCACCTGCAAATGGGGAGCCTTTGCCTGTGTTTTTTGTGTTTATCTCTTTACCTGACTCGGTTTTATTCTCGGTTTGCTTTGTCTTTGTTTTACCTTTTGGTTTACGACTTTTTTTCTTCTTATTTTTTTTCGGTTTTGGTTTGGCAGTCTTGGGCTTGTCGATTTTAACCGGTTTATCAATCGAGGTTGGGTCGTCTATTGGAATATCAAACGATTCATCATCAGGTATTGCTTCCGGTATTACAATATCTTCAATTGGAGCAGGAATATCGGCAAAATTTTGCGGAGCTGAAACAGCATTGATTTTGATAACATCATAATCAAACGGTTTTTTTTTAATTGAAAATGGTGCTGCAAACAGAACTGCTGAAATAATCAGGATATGCAAAATAGCAGAAATTATTATTCCTTGTTTCATCTTCTGACCTGCTATTTTTTTGCTTTTTCATTGTGGGTGGTAACTAAACCGATATCGGTAATTCCAATATCTTTGAGACGGCTGATAATATCAATCGCTTGTCCATAATAAACCATTGAATCGGCACGAAGATAGACAGTACTTGTATTTTTTAAGTCGATAGCTTTTTGCATCTCACTTTCAAAATTCTCAAGACGAGACCAGACATCATTGATATAAATTCCGCCTTTTTCATCAAGCGAAATAACAATCCCTTCGGCTTGTTCGGTTACAGCAGCAGCTTTGGTTTGGGGAAGTTTCACTTCAATACCTGACTGCAGAAGCGGTGCGGAAATCATAAAGATTATCAGAAGCACCAGTACGACATCAACGAGGTTAGCTATATTAATATCAGCAAGAGCTCTGTAATCTTTTTTTCGTAAACGAGTCCGACGCATCTTATCTGTTTTCCTTTTTCGCTTTGGCGATGAATTCTAAGATGAAATTGTTGGAGAACTCATTCATATTTTTCACTTTATTTGATGCCCAGTTAAAGGCAATCACCGCCGGAATAGCAGCCGATAAACCAACGATTGTCGCAAGCAGTGCTTCGGCAATTCCCGGAGCAACTACCGCAAGCGAGGCAGAGCCTCGTTCACCGATAGCCCAGAATGCATCCATAATACCGACCACAGTTCCAAGCAGTCCGATAAATGGGGCAGAGTTTGCTGTTGATGCCAAAAAGATAATTCGTTCTTCAAGTATTCCGATTTCTTCAGAAAGTGAACGCTCCATCGCCATTTCGATAAGTTCGTAATCATCATCAGTGAGACCATGTGTACTTGTTGTCATTGCTCCGCCCTGATTAGACAGACCTTTTAATTCCAATAGTTCGTTATAACCGGCAAGATATATTTTTGATAATGGAGATTTTGCCGATGATTTTGCCTGTCCGAGAGAATCGGCAATCTGTGACGAGCGGGCAAACTGTTTTTCAAATTTGCGGTTGTCAGAATTAACTTCTTTGTATTGTTTCCATTTTACAATAATTATTACCCATGAGAAAAATGACATTAAAACTAAAAGAAATATAATAATAAGTCCAAATGTTGAGGTGTTGCTGATGATTTGCCACAGTGAGCCTGACATATTTTACTTACTCCTAAAGTATATACAATCTAAATTGTTAAATTCTTACTGCTGTTATCTTCTTTTATTCATACGTCTTATGAGGCTTTTTGACTCAATAAAACAGTGGAATATTTTTCTTCATACGGCGGTTAATGTAGGATTGTTCTCATTGAGGGTCAACAAAAACTCAATGTATGAGGTTTATTTTATAATTTCAATTAAATCTTGACTTATGTTAAGAGAATGCTGTCTATGTTACGGAAATTGAATGGTATTTTAATTAAAAGGAGTTTCAAATGAAAAAATTACTATTTTTAGCGGCATTATCTTTGATAGTGTTTGCACTGATGGTTGGATGCGGTAAAAAAGCTGATGAAGCAACCGACAAAGTTCCGGTTGAAGTAAAAAAAGCAGAAATGATGGATTCCACTCGGATGGATTCTGGTACGCACATGATGGATTCCACCATGATGGATTCTATGGGCGATACTCATGAAGAACACGATCACTAAGAACTTTTTATGTAAGTTACCTTGAGATTTTAAAAATGATTTGTAGGGACAGGCATGCCTGTCCCTTTTTTTCAATAGAAGACAGAAGACTTTCCTGTGTTGTCAGTCTGTCTCTTCGGATTTTCTGACACTTTCCATATTTATAAACTTTAGTGAGGAATTAAGAGTGGGTGAGTTTGGAGTGTCAGGATAAAGCTGAGAGTTCAAAATATCAGATGATGTCATGTTATCCCAAAACATTTTTGTTGGAAATGAATCTATTGAGGGTGATATATTGTATCAGAATTGCCGATATTGAAAAGTATATATAAGAATTGATGAGGTAAAACATGGCAAATATAAACAAAATCAAAGGTGTTATCGGAGTTTTAACCGGTGGAGGTGATGTCCCCGGATTAAATTCTGCAATTCGAGCTATTACTATTAGAGCTCTCAGAGAGGGATATAAGGTTGTCGGAATTCGTCGAGGTTGGGCAGGATTGATGGGTGTTATACGTGAGAAAGATGCTGATAACAGTACATATTATCAGTTTCTTACAGAAGATATCGTTAATAAGGCGGGAAGAACAGGGGGGACTTTTCTGCATAGTTCCAGAACTCATCCGGGGAAAGTTCCCAAGTTAAATGTACCACAACATCTGCAGTCAAAATATAACGACGATATGAACGATTTAACCGATGAAGTAATTAAAAATCTTGATTTTATTGGTATAGATAGTTTGATACCTATTGGTGGTGATGATACTTTGAGTTATGCTGTGAGGTTGTATCAGGAAGGTGTCAAAGTAATCGCAATCCCAAAGACCATGGATAACGATGTTCCCGGAACTGATTATTGTATCGGCTTCAGTACTTGTGTTACCCGTACTATCCAAATGACAAACGATTTACGCACATCAGCAGGTTCACACGAACGGTTTTTGGTGGTTGAAGTATTTGGGCGGTATGCCGGTTTTACTGCCATGCTTCCAACTATGGCAGGAGCTGCCAACCGCTGTGTTATACCTGAACATAAATTTAATATTGAACTTTTAACAGAATTGCTTACGTATGACCGGAAACATAATCCGAGTAATTATTCTGTCGTTCTTGTTTCAGAAGGAGCGATGTTTGAGGGAAGCGAAATGGTTTTTAAGGATTTGGAACTGGATGCTTACGGACACGCAAAATTAGGCGGTATTGGAGAACTTGTTTCGGCAAAACTTAAAGAACTTTCACATAAATATAATAATAATACTCCAACAAATGTGATTACTCAAAAGCTTGGGTATCTTGTTCGCGGTGGTGATCCCGATGCTATTGACTCTATTGTTCCGATGGCATACGGTAATCTCGCTTTGGATTTGGTTCTTAAGGGTATTCATGGTCGACTGGTTGTGCTTCGCAATGGGCGTTATGATAATGTTCCGATTGATGTTGTTACCAGTAAGAAAAAGTTGGTAAATATAAAGAAACATTATAATACCGACAGGCTCGGTCCGATTTACGACTCATTTGAAATGCAGCCGCTCTTTATTATGACCAGTGAATAAAGTTGTAGCAGATGCTGGTCAAGAATGTTCGATCTATCGGAAATTTAAGCTGAAATTTTTAGAGGGAACAGTAGTAGGTCGAAACCCCTGTGGTTTCGACTCTTTTTTGTTTGCAAAGACTTTCTGTTGTGTCTGGTGCTTTCCGATGAATTCGGATATATCTGACACTTGGTATCTCTGTTAGTTCCAAGGCGGGTCAGGAACCGACAGAACGAGGAGTTCTAAATAAAATAGTATCTAAAAAGAATTTGGTTAATAGTCAAGAATTTTATATACTTTGAACATGGACTTTTATACTGGGAATACTTCACTATATAGTGATCTTATTTTAGAAAGAGTAAAGAAAATAATTTTATCTGATGATAAAAAAATAATTAAAGAATGTGTAAATCCACTAAAAAATATCCTGCAAGATTTACCGCTACCAAAATCCCAAAATAAATCAAAGTTAAATAAAGAAGATCAATTAATTGTAAAATTATTTCAACGTTTTGCAGAAATTTCTTATTCTTTTGAAACGTTGGGATTAATTTATATCTATATCAATTCCTGTCCTTATAAAAAAATACCTCAACATCAACATTTAAAATATCATATAGAAAATTATTTACAAGAAATATACCTTTTAAAAGAGCGATATATAGCATATTTAAATATAATTAATAAAGAGTACAAAAATTCAAAAATAGAGATTGAGTTAAAAGATGTTAATTCATTATTAAGAGAACTTATTTTTGAGGTTTTTGGGGGTTATTTAGAACTCCGTAAGTCTCATGTACATTATATTAGATATAATGATAATGAAATTGAGAGATTATCTACCTTAGAATTACTTTGTAGATCAGATGATGAATCTTTAAAAAACAGTGTCTCAAATCTTTATAAAAATAATTATAGCAACACTAAAAGAAAATGGAGAGAGAAAATTAAAAGAGATTTACAAGATATTGAGAAATTGAACGAAGTTTATTTTGGTACATTATATAAGATAATAACAGATGAAAATAAAAAATTAATTATTCCGTAGGAGAAGGGCGTTGTCCTGAATTTTGGGCAAACAGTATTTTGTAGCAGGTCAGAAGTCCTGTACTTCTGACTATCTTATTGTAAAGTCGGAACCACAGGGGTTCCGACCTGCAAAAGCTTATTATTTGTAATATATAACAAAATAGAACGTTCCTGAAATAAAAAAATACCCCGGACAGGACTCGAACCTGCTACCCTCGGCTTAGAAGGCCGATGCTCTATCCAGATGAGCTACCGGGGCAAACTATGTTGCGGGACAACGACTTAAGGTAGTGCGATTACCTTGTTTCTGTAGAAAATCAGATGCCCTACTTCTATCCATACTTGGACTGAGATTTATCAATAGGGTAACTAATTACTACATTCTTCATGGGTGTAAGTGTACTGAATTTGTAATACTTATTCAACTAAAATATAAAAAAATATTTTAGTTGATTCGAGAACTATTATGTCAATCCTTCTACGAAACGAATGAATTTTAATTTTTCAAAATAAGTCTACCATCGTAAGGATTGATTAGAAATGTTATCAAATATTTTATAGGGTTTTGTTAAGACAACACAAATGAAACCTTCAAGAACCAATGATTATTATCTGGTCTTTTAAATTTAGTACAATTTGTTCTTATTTAAAGTAGTAAATTTGTAATACTCAACGAGTGAGTTAGTTTATGATTAAGACTTGTCGTTCAAGTTCTTTTTAGTTATCTTCTTATTCTAAAACACATAGGTAGTGCCTTTTTGTATAAGACACAGTTCTTGAGACATATTAGATATAATTTTATTTATATAAAATCTTGAGGTGTAGATTATGGATTGGTTAACTGTTATTATAATACCTATAGCTGGATTGATTATAACTGGAGTTGGAGTAAGGTACGCTTATTTGACCTATAGCCGAAGTAATGGATACAAAAATAATGCTACTTCAATAAAGAAACATTCAGTAGATTCTCTTCCATTAAGTCTTTTGACTATACTCTGGGAGTATCCATTAAAGGGTGGAAATCATGCTTCTTGGGCTATCAAAGAGAGCTCCTTATTGGTATAGTTAAGAGGAAGATAAATTGGATAAAAGTGTAATAATAGAAATGAGCACCCTTGGTGGAGTTGCTCTTGGTTTTATGTTAAATGAAATTGCTGGACTTATAAAACAGCGAAGAGATGACAAACGACTTCTTCGTCGAGCACTTTTTAGATTGCTTGACCTACATCACTTTATTTCACCAATCAAAATCAAAGAACTTAGTTCTATGCTATATGACTGGATTCATTCAAAAGATCCAATTTCAGCAGGTAAAATTAGCCCCCAAGAACTTCACGATATAACACAACAAATCCTTGCAATATCGTTTGCACCAATTCATAAAGAAGCATTGAAAAATATCTCTGATGATTATGAGAAATCGATAGTTGATATTGCTGAAATCAATCCGATATTAGCTTTTAAACTTTCAGGTCGTTCACGTATTCAAACCGACATTAGTCAATATCTAAAATCAGCATATTCACTTTTTCAAAATGAAAATCAAGAAGATGAAATAATAGCAAAAAATATGCTAATTGCTACAAAAGAGTTCTATAACGATGAATTATATAACACACTCGGAGATGATATAAAAAAAGTTGCTAAACAAATTAGTGTTTTCCAAAGATATAAAATTTATAGTTTATCTCAAAATAATTTATATATTTTCAGAATATCTTTACAACCTGCTATTCGTGGTTTTCCCACAGTTTACTTATTCGAAAAGTCGAAAATAGTGTCAACTACAAAACTAAATAGTAAAAACTCATCTGCTTACAAAGATGAAACGTTTGATTATTTTTTATTTAGATAAATAAGAAATAAATATAAGGAATGTCCGCTTTTTAATATTATGAGTCGAAATAAAATAATTTCAATAATACCACGGGTGCCCCAACCCTATGGGACTGTTGAAAAAGTCCAAAATATGTTTCAAGACCCTTCGACTCCGCTCAGGGTGACTTGAAACACAACAACAGATCGGAAGAGCACACGTCTGAACTCCAGTCACACTGATATACCTCGTATGCCGTCTTCTGCTT
>CAJVYT010000175.1 GCA_913009765.1 uncultured candidate division Zixibacteria bacterium | reverse complement strand
TTCAGCTGATACATTTGTTATTTAGTTTTTTTTTGTTTATTTTTTCTTTTTTTATTTTTATTTTATTTTTTTTTTCAAGCAGAAGACGGCATACGAGATATATCAGTGTGACTGGAGTTCAGACGTGTGCTCTTCCGATCTTTGTCAATTTTATCAAAATTATCAACTAACAATATATGGAAATTGTTTTTGCAAATATCTTCATAGTAATTGGTAACTATCGAATGATTCAGTGTAAAGAAAATAATATTTTGTCCTTTAATTTTATCATTTTTATATACTGTTATATCTGATATATTCGACTCTTTAGACATAGGGATAGAAATTGTAAATACAGAGCCAACACCCAACACCGTATCCACTCTTAAATCGCCATTATGTTCTCTTGCGATGTTACGACAAATTGAAAGTCCCATCCCTGTACCAGATACCTTTTCTTCACCCCACACCCCTTTTGTAGAGAAAAATGGGTCAAAAATTTTATCGAGATTATCTTTATTGATACCGCCTCCAGAATCACCTATTTTAATCTCAACAACATCTCCTTTATTGATTAATGTTACTGTAATAACACCGTTCGTTCCAATTGCATGTTTAGCATTTATGAACAGATTTAAGAGAAGCTGCTGAATTTTCGATAACGAAACTTCTACAGGGGGCACATCATCAAAATGAGTAGCAATTTCAATAGAAAGAGTTCCCAGTTCTTTTTCTATCAATTTAACAGACTGCGTAATTATCTTTTTTAAATCTTCTTTTTTGCGGTCTTCAGATTTCGCTTTTGAGAATGTTAACAACGCCATCGCAACATCGTTTGCTTTTTCACCCATATCAATAATTTTAGTAAGTGTTTCTTTGGCTAATGAAAGACCTTCTTCTGAATCTATTTCATCTAATGAAAATGAAGCATTGCCGATGATACCTCCTAAATAATTTTTAAACTCGTGAGCCACACCGGCTGCAAGAGTAGCAATTGCTGAGAATTTTTCCGATTCAACAAGTTGTCTCTGCATTTGAATCTCGTTGGTAATATCAGTTCCGATAGAAATATAACTTGTTATTTTCCCGTCAGCATTGACAATCGGTGAAATAGTTTTGCTTTCCCAATACAGTTCTCCATTTTTCTTTTTATTTTCAATCTTTCCGGTCCATTTAATACCGTTTGAAATAGAACGCCATAAACCTTCATACAGCTCATTCTTCATATTACCTGATTTAAACTTAGAAATCTTCTCACCTACAATTTCTTCTTTCTCAAAGCCTGCAACAAGAGTAAAGTATGGATTGACATATTCAATAACACCATCAAGATCTGTTATCGTGATAATATTAGATGATTGAGTTGCTACCATAGAAAGTTTATTTATCTCATCAGCCTGCTGTACCTGTTGTGTTATATTATGAGCATAACAGTGAATAACATCCTGTCCGGTAACAGGATGAAATGTCCATGCAAGGGAAGATTCATTTACTTTGACTAGCACATCCTGCATACCACTGCCTGCTGAGAGCATTGTTTCGATTAATTCATCAATATTTTTGGGAAAACAGTGCTGTATATTATCTTTTGAAATCCCCAACTCTCTTAGCACAACCGTTGTAGCTTTGTTCATATATAATATATCTTGTTTTCTATTAATACTCATAACGATATTGGGATTTGCTTCGGGGAAAACAGCAAGTGCTATCAGTTTTTTTTCTATTTTTTTTCTTTCTGTAATATCAATATAATTTTCAATAATCTGAATAACTTCACCTTTATCATCAAATATAGGAAACACATGTACTTCGTAAGTAACATCAATACCGTTATCATTTTTAATGACGTTTTCAAATTTTATCGGACGTTTTGTTTTAACGAGATGACCAATTGAACATGGATGGGACGGGGAGTCACATGGTTTCCCAATATTATGAATAAGTTTATAGCAACGATTGTCAGATAAGTTATGCTTAAAGATTAATTCTTTGGCAGCATTATTTGCTGCAGCAATGGTATAATCGTCTACATTTATGACATATAAGGGATTGGAAAGTGAATCGATAAGCGTTTCAAAAAATTTCCTGTTTTTTTCTTTCTCATCCTGAGTTTTTTTCTTTTCAATAGCAATAGCAATTTGATCGGAAATTAAACTCAATAGTTCAAGGTCTTCTTGTGAATATGATTCAGACGATTCATAACTTTGAACTGCAACAACACCAAATACTCCAACAGATGTTTTCAGAGGAGCTCCCATCCATACTTTAGCAGGCTTTAAAATAAATTTTGCTTCACCGGCTTCTACTAATGCCAAATGTTTATTTTCATCAATGATAGCAGCTTTTTCAGTTCTTCGGATAAAATCGGTGAGAGACCCCTGCAGATTCATTGGTTTGCCGTCAAGAGTATCAAATTGGTCGGCAAAATAGGGAGAGGTAAAAGTATCTGTTTTATCATCGTATAGAGCTACATAAAAATTTGGGGCATATATTATTGACTTTAAAATTGTATGAATATTGGCAATCAACTCTTCTAAATGATTAGTCATGTTGGTTGCATCTGAAATCATATAAATTGCCGATTGGATACTCTCGGCACGTTTACGTTTGCTTATATCCCGTAAAATCCCCTGTGTTTTTATTTTACCATCTGTATATATATATGAAATAGATGCTTCTAATTCGATTTCCTTTTTATCTTTTGTAATTGCTGTAAATTCGTACATGCCGGATACTTTTTCGCCGGTCTGTACTTTATGCATTCTTGCTTTCATAGAAGCAATTGACTTGGGATGGGTATAATCTAACAGAGTGAAATTCTCAGAATTAATATCCTCATGAGTGATTTTGAATAATTCAAGAAATTTATTATTAACAATTTCATATCTGCCGTTTTCCTGTAAATAAATTGCCTCAACAGACTGTTCTATTAATTCCCGATATTTCTTTTCAGAATTTTTTAATGCATTTTCCGACTCGGTTCGCTCGGAAACTTCATTTTGTAACTTTATCTTAGTAATTGAAGTAACTGCTGTCTCTTTTCTTAATTCAAGATATCTTCGAATTGAAAATATAATCAAGCCACATAGCACTAAGATGGATGAAAAAAACAACTCTTCAAGGTTTAGATAATTATGTGTTTTTAGAAAGAAATTAAATTTCTCACATAAATTATAAAAATGAGCCACCGAATGAACTAAAATACTTATTAAAAGTATCAGAAAAAATTCAACGATATAAATATACTGATTTTTATTTATTGATATTTTTTTCAACTCAATTCTTTTCTTTTTAATATAAAAATTTTGAAATTTCAACGCTTATTTCTATTTATTATATATCGGCAGGTTTCAATAGTTTTTTAATATTTAAACTATTGAATAGTAAGAATTTATTATAATTTATAATTATGAATGTTATAAGTATTGTATTGCTAAGATTTAGTCTGTTTGCGTTGTTTTTTATACCATTTAAGATAGTCTGAAATAGATTTTTCTCGACCGTTTTCAGTTGGATTATAGTAGTTTTTTCCAACTAATTTATCAGGAAAATACTCCTGACCGGTAATACCGTCTTTATAATCATGAGCATATTGGTAGTTTTTGCCGTATCCTAAATCTTTCATCAAAGAAGTAGGGGCATTTCGTAAGCTATGAGGCACCGGCAAGGAACCTTTTTCAGATGCATCCAATTGTGCTTTTTTAAAAGCAGTATAGACAGCATTTGATTTTGGAGCAGTTGCCATATAGACAACAGCTTGAGCAATAGCAAGTTCTCCTTCCGGCGAACCCAAAAAATGATATACGTCACGAACCGCAAGAGTCAAGGTAAGTGCATATGGGTCAGCAAGCCCGATATCTTCAGATGCAAACCGTATCAACCGCCTGATGATATACATCGGCTGTTCTCCCCCGTCAAGCATCCGAGCCAGCCAGTAAAGAGCTGCATCAGGGTCTCCTCCCCGTATAGTTTTATGTAAAACAGAAATAAGATTATAATGTTCTTCGCCTGCTTTATCATAAAGAGCAAATGATTTCTGATGAATCTTTTTAAGAATATCAAGAGTAATCACAGAGCTTTTACCAACAAATTTGGCGGCAGTTTCAAGCAGAACCAAACCTCGGCGGGCATCACCATCTGCTGAAGCTGCGATAAATGCCAAAGCATCATCATCAACAGTTAAATTTAAATTCTTTAAACCTCTTTCAGAATCTGAAAGTGCCAGCAAAATTATTTCAGACAATTCATCTTCAGTAAGACGTTCTAAGACATACACTCTCATTCTTGAGAGGAGTGCCGAATTGATTTCAAAAGACGGGTTTTCAGTTGTAGCTCCTATTAACACAATATCCCCATTTTCCACATACGGTAAAAATGCGTCTTGTTGAGCTTTATTAAAACGGTGGATTTCATCAATAAACAGAAATGTTTTACGACCGGAAAGTTTATAATAATCACCTGCTTTTGAGATAATCATTTTTAACTCTTTGATTCCTGAGATAACAGCTGAAAATGCTAAAAACTGCCCTTTTGTAGCTTGAGCCATCATTTTTGCCAAAGTTGTTTTTCCGGTACCCGGAGGTCCCCAAAATATACAAGACGCTACTTGGTCAGTTTCAATAGCTTTTCGAAGAGGTGTCCCGATACCAATTATTTTTTTTTGACCAAAAAATTGGTCAAAGTTTGTCGGTCTCATCCGTTCTGCCAAAGGAGCGGTAAGTTTATCATCATTATTTGCTGATTTCATTTTTTTCTGAAACAAATCCATAGTTAAAATATACGGATTATTATGATTTTATCAATCACAACTTCGTCTTTAACTAAAATTATACATTTTACATACTCATTATCACCCTGTTATACATCACATATCATCAGTAATCATAACAACTTATGAGAAACAATCAAATATCTGTTGCGAATATTGCTATCTATTTTTATCTTATATAATATGGTTGAATTGGGCAAAGGGAGTAATCATGAAATTAGATTGCGACCGTCGTTGAACGTTTTTGAAATAAAGGCTCCAAAAGAAAAGCCCATTCAGTAAAAATTACGGTGTTAAGAACTCTTTTTATATAAAAAAATATAAATTGACGGCTTAAAAAATGAAAATTCTTTTATACGTAAATAGAAAAATTCAGAGTTTTAACACCCGTACAGTAGAAAAAACCGGTAATATATTGGAGTCAATCCGGTAAAATTGGTAGGGTTGTATGAACAACAAATTGTCACCTGTAGTATTTATCTTCACTCTCGCAGCAGTCGTATTGGGTGGAATCGCAGGCTATTTTATGCCTGAATTTATGCTTTCGATATCATTTATCGGAAAACTATTTTTAAACAGTTTAAAAATTATCGCGATACCTTTTGTGATTACAATGATAATCGCAGGAGCAGCATCAATGGGTTCAAAAGATAAAGTAAAACGCTCATTGGGCAAAACAGCTTTGTATTTTACTGCAACTTCATTAACTGCATCTTTTGTAGGTGTTTTATTATCTCTCGTTATTCAGCCGGGGGTAGGTACCTCAAAAACAGGTGCATATATTCCAAAAGAAGTTGTGCCGCATCTTAGTTCATTTTCATTTAATAACCTTTTTAGCAGTTTCATCCCAGACAGCTTTCTTTCAGCATCCGTTGAGATTCAGCTTTTTGCAGTTATTCTTTTTGCCTTTCTGCTTGGAACAGTTCTCACAACAGTTGACCGAAAAAATAGAATTGTATTAGATTTCTTTATTTCATTAAAAGAGATGTTATCTCAACTGATGAAATTTATTTTCTATATTGCTCCGATTGGGCTTTTCTCACTTGCCGGTACTTTATTTGCCGAAAACTCTCAGTATTCAGAGATGTTATATAGCTCGCTTGCACTATTTACCGTTACTATAATATTCGGACTCTCATTTTTTGCTTTGGTTATCTTACCTATTATTGCCAAAATATTCAGTAATGTATCACCATACAAATATTTTACTTCAATGATTCCGGCATTATCAACAGCATTCGCGACAAATTCTGCCGTTGCAACATTACCTATAACAGAAAAATGCATACAGACTACTTCTATCGACCAAAGAGCTTCTGCTTTTGTACTTCCGCTTGGAGCTTTATTTAATGCATCCGGTACAGCTCTCTTTTTATCCGCATCGGCAATTTTTATAGCTCAACTTTATGGACTCACCATTAGTATTGGTCAAATACTTGCTATCATTGGAGGAGCATTCTTCATAGCATCTATAACAGCATTCATACCGTATGCTTCATTGTTTATGCTTGCTCTTGTTTTACATATCGCAAAGTTTCCTATCCATGTAACTGCAGGTATTGGTCTTTTAGTTCTTGTTGATTTCTTATTTGGAAGAATACGCTCAGTTGTTGATGTCTGGTCTGATACTATTGGCGTTGCTGTGTTAGGTAATACATTTGATTTCAAAACAGCCCGCTCGGCTAAAGCTGCAATACCCGCCAAACGGACATACAATAAGACTAAACCAAGGACTCCGCGGGATAAACAAAAAACAAAAACTGACTATCCTAAAACAAAACGAGAAAATAAACCAAGTATTGTCTCAAAACCATCAAATGGCAGAAATAAAACGAAAGAGACAGCAAAAAAAGAAGTTGTCAGCAAAGAGACAAACTCTCCATTTCAAATTTCTCCTGATACTGATTATTTTGCTGAAACTGAAAAAAACAGCAACACTGTCACTCCGGTAAAACCAGAGCAGAAAAAACAAAAATCTCCAATTGTAAAACATGAGTTAAAGACATCAAAACTTTCTAAAGAGCCGGCAAAAAAAGATTCGCACAAGCCTGTTCAAACAACTAAAAAAGAACAGAAAAAACCGGAAAAATCAAAACCGATTATTCATAAAATAGAAGTTCCCCCATTACCGATAATTCCTGCTGCTAAAACTACACAAACAGCTCCAATTAAAAAAGAGATAGAGGAACCGTCTAAACCGCTTATAAGAGAAAAGCAAACCGATGAAGATTCTGTCATTACAAAAGCAAGTGCGATACTTTCTCAAGATACTATAGAACGAGAACGTGCCAAAATAGCAGCCCAACTTAACCTCATGCGAGAAAGAGAATCTTTACAGGATACCCCGCACATTGAAAAGCAACCGGAAGTAATTGATACTGCCGATAAAATTCCTGAAAAAATTCAGGAAGACCAATTCACAAAAATAGACTTTTACTCTGATGTTGAGCCTATTGTACAGACCGAGCCTATTGTACAAGATGAACCCGTTCTACAGAATAAACCAAAAGTGATTTCAGAAAACAGTGATTCTGCTTCATCAAAAGAACAATCTGTTTCTACTGTATTAGAACAACCAATTCTTGACACTAAAGAACCAAATGAAGAATCGGATATTGCTGCTGTACCGGAAGAAAAAAGTGCTATTGAGTATGGACGAAAATCATCAAAACGATCTGCTGCCAAAAAATCAGAAGAAACTGCATCAACTCCGGAACCTGACTCGCAAAAAGCATCTGTTGAAAAGAAGGAATTTGCTGTTGAGAACATGTCGTTTGGAAGAAGTAAACGGAAAAAATAACAGCCTCATCGCAGATACAAATCATAACTGAAAAATGGAAATGCTGAAAAAAGTCTAACATGTGTTTCAAGACCCTTCGACTCCGCTCAGGGTGACTTGAAACACAACAACTTATAATCTGTCATACTGGGCGGAGTCGAAGTATGTTCCCAAAGTAGAGACATTTTCAACAGTCCCAAAATGGAACTTTCAGCATGTTTTTTCGCTATACAAGTAAGATAAAAAACTTGACCTTGGTTTTGATTTATATAGATTTCGTTTATGGAGCATGAAATATTTTGAATAATTTTAAAGTTACATTATTGATGGTAGGTCTGATAGTTCTTTTTTGCACTGTAGGCTATCTCGTAGGCGGTCGAATTGGATTATTTGGTGCTTTTGTTTTCGCCTCTCTTCTCAACTTAGGTTCCTATTGGTTTTCTGATAAAGTTGTCTTGAAAATGTACAAGGCAAAAGAAGTCACCGAAAATGAAAACTCAAGGCTTTTTCGTATAGTCAGATCAATCACCACCACATCAAGGATACCGATGCCGAAAGTATATCTTGTCCCGTCAAAAGCTCCTAATGCATTTGCCACCGGTCGTAATCAGGAACATGCCGCCGTTGCTGCCACAGAAGGAATACTGGAGATACTCACCGATGCCGAACTTGAGGGTGTTATAGGACATGAACTGGCTCATATCAAAAACAAAGATATGTTAATTGGAACTATTGCTGCAACTTTTGCAGGTGCGATTGGCATCTTGGCATCTATTGCTCGATGGGGGGCTATATTTGGCGGGTACAGCCGTGATAATAACAGAGGAGGAGGTATCGGTCTGCTTATTGGTGCTATTGTTGCTCCATTGGCTGCAATGGTTATTCAAATGGCTATTTCGAGACAGCGAGAATTTAAAGCCGATGCTGAAGGTGCTAAAATGACAAATAGGTACAATGAATTAGCATCTGCCTTAAAAAAACTGCACTCATCTCCTATCAGATTGAATTTAGATAAAAATCCTGCCACAGCACATCTAATGATTGAGATCGGAAGAGCAC
>CAJVYT010000174.1 GCA_913009765.1 uncultured candidate division Zixibacteria bacterium | reverse complement strand
GACTCTTGAGCGTTATTATTTGTGCTTTATGATGTTGTTTTTTTTTTTTTTTCTTTTCTATTTTTTTTTTTTTTTTAATGATACGGCGACCACCGAGATCTACACTCTTTCCCTACACGACGCTCTTCCGATCTTGTTACTTTTGTAATGGCTATTTATTTTTAATATGAAGGAGAATTATACATGAACATAGATAAATCAGTAATCAGAAAACTTGGTTTCTTGGACCGCTATCTTACACTATGGATTTTTGCAGCTATGGGAATTGGAGTATCAGTTGGTCACTTTTCTCCGGGTATTGCCGGGTTTTGGGATACATTTTCAGTTGGAACAACAAACATTCCTATAGCAGTAGGTTTGATTCTGATGATGTACCCACCATTAGCAAAAGTTAAATACGAAGAGATGGGACGGGTATTTCGTGATTATAAAATTTTAACACTCAGCCTGATTCAAAACTGGGTGATAGGTCCTATTTTGATGTTTCTCCTTGCGGTGATATTTTTGGCAGGCTACCCGGAATACATGGTTGGCTTGATTATGATTGGTTTAGCCCGTTGTATTGCCATGGTAATTGTCTGGAATGATCTCGCTGATGGAGACCCTGAGTATGCTGCCGGACTTGTTGCATTTAACTCGGTTTTTCAAGTGCTGTTTTACTCGGTCTTTGCTTGGATATTTGTAACCAAGTTACCTCCACTTTTTGGACTTGAGGGGGCGGCTGTTGATATTACTATTGGTCAGATTGCCGAGAGTGTCTTTATTTATCTTGGCATCCCATTCATTGCCGGGATACTGACACGATTTGTATTAGTAAAAGCTAAGGGGAAAGATTGGTACCAACATGAATTTATACCACGAATCAGCCCGATTACACTTGTGGCATTGTTGTTTACTATATTTGTTATGTTCTCGCTTAAGGGTGAGCTGATTGTAAAGATCCCTATGGATGTGGTTCGTATCGCTATTCCGTTATTGATATATTTTGTGGTAATGTTTTTAGTCAGTTTCTATATGAGCAAAAAAGCCAAAGCTGATTACGGAAAAGCAACAACTCTTAGTTTTACCGCAGCATCAAATAATTTTGAGCTTGCAATTGCTGTTGCAGTTGGCGTATTTGGGATCAATTCAGGAGTTGCTTTTGCGGCGGTGATTGGACCTTTAGTAGAAGTTCCGGTTCTTATTGGATTAGTCAATGTTGCTCTTTATTTTAGGAAGAAGTACTTTGATGGCGGACAAGTAGAAATTGAAAAGTGTAAGGTTTAATGTTTGATGTAATTATAAATATTTTGATATTCAATATGGATCCGGTTATATTTCATCTGGGTCCACTTGAGATTCGATATTATGGTCTCTTGTGGGCTTTGACAATAATCATTGGTTATCAACTATGGATATGGCAGGCAAACAGAGCAGGAATAAAACGCACAGTTGCAGAAAGCTTTCCCGTTTGGGCAATAGTGGGAACAATTATAGGTGCAAGGCTTGGTCATAGTTTTTTCTATGATTTTCAGACAACTTTATCTAATCCCCTAAGTGTTCTATATATTTGGAAAGGAGGTTTGGCAAGTCATGGTGCTGCCATAGGTCTACTTATTTCGACATTTATTTTTACTAAGAAGCATAACTTAAACTTTATTGATATAGTAGATAGGCTTGTTTTTGTTGCAGCTGTCGGTGCTATACTAATAAGAATAGGTAATTTTATAAATTCAGAGGTTGTTGGAAGAGCAACCGATTTGCCCTGGGGAGTGAGATTTGTTCGATACGATAATGGACTATTTGCCCGTCATCCATCACAGCTATACGAGTCATTATTCGGAGTTTTCTTATTCATCATACTCTTAAAAGCAGATAAATTGTTTGGAAAAGAGAAACGACCAAAAGGGTTACTTACGGGACTGTTTTTATTTTTGTATTTTCTTTTTCGTTTCTTAATAGAGTATTTAAAAGAGTATCAAACCTTATCTCATTCATATTTGACAATGGGTCAGTATCTTTCTATTGTTCCCATGCTTGCCGGTGTTTACCTTTTAATTCAAATAGCATTAAAACGTAAAGCGATGAAGAAAGATGTTAGAAATATTTAGTATGAAAAAAAGCAGATTTAAAATTCCTAAAATGGATTGTATGGCTGAAGAACAGCTAATTAGAACAACTCTTGAGGAAAGCGAGGGTGTTCAACTACTTGAATTCAATCTTGCAGAACGTATCTTGATAGTGTGGCATACCGGGGATAATGATACAATCAATAGTCGCTTGGTTGGATTAAAGTTGGGAGCGATATTATTAGAAACTGCTGAGAAATTGGACTCTGATTTACCGTCTCAAGTATCAGGTACTTCAGAGCGAGAACATGCTAAAGTATTATGGATATTACTCATCATTAACGGTATTATGTTTGTTGCTGAATTTGTCTCAGGTTGGCTCTTTGACTCTACCGGACTTATTGCTGACTCACTTGATATGCTCGCAGATACAACTGTCTACGGTATTAGTTTACTGGCAGTTGGTAAAGCAGCACAGCACAAATTAAAAGCTGCTCATATTATAGTGGTTGGTTTCAACTTGCATTAGCTGTAGGAGCTATGTTTGAAGTTGGTCGAAGGTTTGTTTTTGGAAGCGATCCTAATCCACCTTACATGATTGGAGTTGCAACGATTGCACTGTTTGCTAATGTTTTCTGCCTTTGGCTAATAGCAAAACACAAAGACCAAGGTACACATATGAAAGCAAGCTGGATATTTTCCGCAAACGATGTTATTGTCAATTTAGGAGTTATAGTAGCAGGAGTTCTTGTAAGCCTGACAGGTTCACAGTTTCCTGATCTTGTTGTTGGTGCTATAATCGTTGTTGTGGTTTTTGTTGGTTCTATTCGGATTTTGAAACTAAGATAACTTTGATGAACAGGTTTATTAGTAAGTGATTTCTTAAAGAGCTACCCAAATATTAAATTCTACCACTTAAATAGGTTTAATACTTTTATACCAGATAATTACAGTAAAATTTATTACCGGAACAAAAAAATAAAACTAAATTTAGTCTGTGAATCAGTAAGTTAAAATAATTATTATCATAGTGAAGAATATTATATATAATTCTTCACTTTTGAATAATAATCTATAATTATTTTGAGTTGCGAATAGCCATGAAAGCATAACTTGTTGTTACAAAGAGGTTTATATTTTTGGCATGGTATTTGATATAAGTCTAATGAAAATATAATATGAGGTTATGTATGAAGTTGAAAGTAAAAGTCCTATTCTTATTGATTCTAAGCCCAATGTTGGGAAGCAGGGTTTATTCACAAACAGAATTCGGGTCAATAAAAGAAGCACGGGAAGAAGTTAAAGAAATTGAAGCAAACTTTGATGAAGATTTTGCACCAATCAGTTTGAATTCCAGTTCCAGTTTACAAGATTATCTAAAAATCGCAGCTCTGAACAATCCTGGTTTAAAATCAGTATTCTATAAATGGAAAGGTGATTTAGAGAAAACAGGATATGTAGGTGCATTGCCTGATCCAATGGTTGTATACGGATATTTTATTGAAAATGCTGAAACTAGAGTAGGTCCGCAAAATCAAAAGTTTTCTTTACGTCAAAAAATACCCTGGTTTGGTACTTTAGGTGATAAAAAAGATATAGCATTTGAAATGTCTAATGTCAGTTTCAAAAAATTTCAAGCCGAACTTCTAAAGTTGTCATATCAAGTCAAATCAGTTTTTTATGATTTATATTTTTTAGGTCGAGAAATTGAAATTACAAAAGATAATTTAGTACTGTTAACTTTTTGGGAATCGGTTGCAAGGGCTAAGTATAAAGTAGCTCTCAAGCAACATCCTGATGTAATCAAAGCACAAGTTGAATTAGGAAAACTTGAAGACAGGATGATTACTTTGCAAGATAAAATTATTCCTACCAAAGCAAGGATGTATGCGGTTTTGAATATATCTGATACGGTAGATATTCCAATTCCTGAGTCCATTTATTTCCAAGAAGAAACAATATCAAATAAAAATTCTATTGAGTTGGTAATTGAAAATAATCCAAACTTAGATGCGATTGAACATTTGATTGAAAAAGAAAAATATGCAGAACGACTCGCCAATAAATCATCTCTTCCAGATTTTACTTTTGGGATTGACTATATAGAAACCGGTGATGCTCTTAACCCTTTATTAAATGAAAGCGGTAAAGACCCCTGGATAGCATCGGTTGGTATAAATGTTCCTCTTTGGTTTGGAAAGAATAATGCCAAGAAGAGCGAAGCAAAAGCCAAAAAGAGATCGGCTGAGTATTTACTTAAAGATAAGGAGAATCAACTAACAGCAATAACAGAAAAAATAATTTTTCAGCATGATGATGCTTTAAGAAAGCTCCAATTATATCGAGATGGATTGGTTCCGAAAGCAGAACAATCATTGAACGCATCATATACATCATACCAAGCGGGTAAAGCGGATTTTCTCAATGTACTTGATGCTCTGCGGCAGTTGTTGAACTTTCAGCTTATGCTCGACAGATCTATAACAAATTTGGCTAAAAGAAAAGCCGAATTTGATATGTTAACCGGAATAGAACTTACAACTAACTAAACTAATTTTTAAAGGAAAAACAAATGAAGACAAACAAACTTTTTTCAATGATTCTTTTGGGGCTGCTGATGCTTTCTTTTTCAGCATTTGCAGCAGAAGAAAAAACTGAAGCAAAAAAAGAATTAAAAAACCAAACAAATTGTCCAGTTATGGGTGGTGCTATTGATTCATCTTATTATTCTGATATTCAAGGACAAAGAGTGTATTATTGTTGTCCTATGTGTTCGAAAAAATTTAAAGCAGACCCTGATACATATTTTAAAAAAGCAGCCGAACAAGGAGTTCTTTTTGAAAACATTCAGACAACGTGTCCTGTATCGGGAGAAGAGTTAGAAGATAAGTCTGTATATGCAGATTTTGAAGGTCGTCGGATTTATTTCTGTTGTAAAAAATGCCGCGGTACTTTTAATGAAAATCCACAAAAGGTTCTTGATAAAATGGGCGGTAAGAAAGAAAAAATGGAAATGAAGATGGAAATGAAACATGATATGAAAATGCAAAAAGATAGTGCTAGTGATCACAACAGTCATAACCACTAATTATAAATAAATCTTTAGGAGAATGCCATGAATGACAAAATAACAAATAATAATATACTACAAAGGATCACTCCAAAGAGTGTGTCCGGATGGATTGGACTAGTCATCGTAATTATCCTGGCATTCTCCTTTGGGATAATGACTTCCGGAGGATCTGATTCCTCGGATGTAACAGTACATGAAGATACTGCCGAAGTTTCATCAAAACCGACAATTTGGACTTGTTCAATGCATCCGCAGATAAAGCTTCCAAATCCGGGTAAATGTCCTATATGCGGCATGGACCTTATACCTTTGGTTACGGGTGTTGGGGAAGAAGAGTTAGGTCCTCGTCAGATTCGTATTTCTAATGCAGCAAAAGAATTGGCAAAGATACAGTCAACTGTTGTGCGTAGAGGTTTTGCCGAAGCGGAAATACGGATGGTTGGCAAAATTGCGTATGATGAAAGAAAAGTAAATTATATTACGGCTTGGGTCCCCGGTAGATTAGACCGTTTATATGCTGATTTTACCGGAATGACTGTCAACAAAGGGGATCACATGGTATATATGTATTCACCTGAATTATTGGCAACACAGGAAGAATTACTACAAGCTAAAAAAGCTGAGAAAGCATTAGGACAGACTAAAAGTAATATTTTAAAAGAAACAGCAGAACAAACATTGGTTGCCTCAAGGGAAAAACTGCGTTTGTATGGACTCACCGATGAGCAGATTAAAGAAATTGAAACGACCGGAAAAACTACAACACATTTAACTATCAACGCTCCTATTGGCGGTGTTGTTGTTCACAAAAATGCCAAAGAAGGTATGTATGTTAAAACCGGAACACAAATATATACAATAGTTGATCTTTCAAAGTTGTGGGTCTATTTTGAAGCATACGAATCTGACCTGCCTTGGCTAAGGTATGGACAGAAAGTACAGTTCAGCTCTCCATCATTCCCGGGTGAAACTTTTAATGCTACGATCAGTTTTATTGATCCTGTTGTTGATCCTAAAAAACGAACGATAAAAATAAGAGCTATTGTCAATAATAAAAAGAATTTGCTGAAACCGGAAATGTTTGTCAGCGGTATTGTAAAATCAAAACTTGATAATAACGGTAAAGTGATAGATGAAAATTTAGCCGGTAAATGGATCGGTCCTATGCATCCGGAAGAAGTGAAAGATAAGCCGGGGTTTTGTGATATATGCGGTATGCCGCTTGTGAAAGCTGAAGAACTCGGTTACGCTTCAAAGACAATTTCTGACAAAGATGCCCCTTTATTGATTCCTGTTACCGCACCTATGATAACAGGTAAACGTGCCGTTGTATATGTTGAGATTCCAAATGAAGACGGACCATTATTTGAAGGACGAGAAGTAGTTTTAGGACCTCGTGCCGGCAAATTTTATGTTGTGAAGTCAGGTCTTAAAGAAGGTGAATTAGTTGTTGTCAATGGTGCTTTCAAAATTGACAGTGAACTTCAGATTCAGGCAAAACCGAGTATGATGTCGCCTGACGGTGGTGCGGCACCTGTAGGGCATGGGAATATGGTAATGCCCGGTAATAGTTCTAAAAAGATGAAATCAAAAAAACAAGAAAATAAGCAAGCCGGTTCAAAAGCTATTGCTGCTCTGAATCCGTTATATGATAGATATTTTGATATCCAAATGTCTTTAGCAAATGATGATTTAAAGGCAGCGGTAAAAGGATATCAAGCTGTATCTGACGTAGTGAAAAAAATTGATATGACTTTATTTGAGGGTGATGCACACATGTCGTGGATGAAAATTTCAAGTGCTGTTTCCCAGTCTGCCGAAAAAGGTGCCAAAGATAAATCTATTGAAGATTTAAGGAGTACTTTCCTGTTATTATCAAAATCAGTAATTGAACTGGAAGATATTTTTGGACATAGTGAGAGTAAAAATTACTATCTTACTTTCTGCCCAATGGCAAATAAGAATAAAGGAGCATACTGGCTTCAAACTGTAGATACCGTGTATAATTCTTTCTTAGGTGAATCAATGCTGCGTTGCGGTGAGATTCAAAAGACATTAACTGCTAAAGCAGGGAAAGAGGAATAGAATATGTCTCAAAACATTCAAATCCCTGACGGACAGAAGCAGTCTTTACTTGATAAAGTTATTCAATATTGTCTCCTGAATAAACTGGTAGTAATATTAGTTACTCTCTTATTTATCGGATGGGGTATTATGTCTGCTCCGTTTGATTGGGATATCACATCAATTCCTCGAAATCCGGTACCGGTAGATGCCATTCCTGATATTGGTGAAAACCAACAGATTGTGTATACCGAATGGAAAGGACGTTCCCCGCAGGATATTGAAGATCAAATTTCTTATCCTCTTACCGTTTCCTTGTTAGGTCTTCCGGGAGTAAAAACTATCAGAAGTTATTCTAATTTTGGATTTTCCTCAATCTACATTATTTTTAAAGATGATGTAGAGTTTTACTGGTCACGTTCAAGAGTACTCGAAAAACTAAACTCCCTGCCTTCAGGGACTCTGCCCGACGGAGTTACTCCTACATTGGGACCTGATGCGACAGCATTAGGACAAATTTTCTGGTACACATTGGAAGGTCGTGATAAAGATGGCAATCCCACAGGGGGCTGGGATTTAAACGAACTTAGGTCTGTGCAAGACTGGACAGTCAAATATGCCTTACAATCGGCTGATGGTGTTTCGGAAGTTGCCTCTATTGGTGGATTTGTTCAGGAATATCAAATTGACGTAAATCCTGATGCCATGAGAGCCAATAATATTAAACTTCAGGATGTTTTTAAAAGTGTAAAGATGTCTAATGTTGATGTTGGAGCCAGGACAATTGAAATAAATAAAGTTGAGTATGTAATTAGGGGGCTTGGCTTTATTAAAAATTTAAAAGATATTGAGAATACTGTAATTACACAGTTTGATAATGTTCCTATTCGAATCAAAGATGTTGCTTCGGTTACATTAGGTCCTACAATTCGTCGAGGTGCATTGGATAAAGGTGGGACAGAGGCTGTCGGTGGAGTTGTAGTAGTTCGCTATGGTGAGAATCCACTCTCAACGATTAAAAGTGTTAAAAAGAAAATAGAAGAGATAGCTCCCGGACTTCCTAAAAAAATACTGGCTGACGGAAGAGAATCTCAAGTTACTATCGTTCCGTTTTACGACCGTACCGGTTTGATTAATGAAACTCTTGGTACATTAAATACTGCTTTAGTTGATGAGATATTAGTTACTATTATCGTTGTTATCATCATGCTTATGCATCTCCGTTCTTCTGTTCTTATTTCAGGGCTGCTTCCTCTTACCGTGCTTATAGTATTTATTGCAATGAAAGATCGGAAGAGCACACGTCTGAACTCCAGTCACACTGATATATCTCGTATGCCGTCTTCTGCTTGAAAAAAAAAAAATAAATAATCAAATAACTCAAATCACCCAATCAGCCACATCACGAGCAGATCGGAAGTAAGAGCCTATAATA
>CAJVYT010000173.1 GCA_913009765.1 uncultured candidate division Zixibacteria bacterium | reverse complement strand
GGAGTTATGATTTAAGCAGGTTGATTCTTTTACTGTTTTTCTTTGTTTTTTTTTTTTTTTTTCAAGCAGAAGACGGCATACGAGATATATCAGTGTGACTGGAGTTCAGACGTGTGCTCTTCCGATCTCTTCTCCCGAACAGTCTGAACCAACAGCAACATGCTGTTCTTTTGACTGGTCAAAAGCAGTTGTTGTACCTACAGTAGTTACAGAACCGTCATGACAGGTAAAACATAAATCCGCAACACCGGAAAATGTTCCCACCGGAGTTGAAACCCAAAGTTTGTCCCCTTGAGCATTATGGGGAAGATGACACGCCATACAAAGTTTTTGCCCGGATCCAGTTAAGTCGTGGTCTGAACCGGCTACATTTGCAAAAATTGTATCAATGAAAAAAAACGAAACAATAAAGAAAAGTATGCAATATTTCATAAAAATTCTCATGCTCTATGTTTATATATAATCAAACTAAGTCTAAAGCTAAAATCAAACCCAATAATAGCATGACAATTCCATGATACAATAAAATGAAATATATGCAAGACGAAAATATTGATTTGTTTAAAATTGTATTATTTTACAATTTGACAACAACTTACAATATGTAAAAAGTTTACGTTAATATTGACATATACAATTACTCATAGCAGATATTACCGTATTTACCGCATACCGATTAACAGCTTTGATAATTTCTCCTTTTTCTCTATATTCTTTTTATATGGTATTAGATTTACAGAAAAAAGAAATTGAAAAAGCAGTTCTTGTCGGTTTAGCTCGTTCATCAAAAGAACGTCTTGAGGTTGAAGAGTCGCTCAATGAATTAGCCGAACTTGCATTTTCTGCCAAAGCAGAAATTATCGGCAAAAAAATTCAGGTCAAACAAAAACCAAATCCGGCTTTGTATGTCGGTACAGGTTTTGTTGAGCAAATAAAAGAGATGCTTGAAGAGTTCGACGGAAATACAGTTATTTTTGACGATACCCTTTCGCCCGCTCAACAGCGAAATTTGGAAAAAGCTTTAGAATGCAAAGTAATTGACCGTCCAATTCTGATATTAGATATTTTTGCTACCAGAGCAAGAACAGCAGGCTCAAGATTACAGGTAGAACTTGCACAGCTTGAATATACCCTTCCCAGATTAACCGGAGCATGGCTTCATTTTTCACGTCAATACGGCGGAATTGGTGCCAAAGGTCCCGGTGAAACACAACTTGAGATAGACAGACGGCAGGTACGTACAAAAATATCACAATTAAAAAACAGGTTAAAAAAATTAGATGTACAACGTGCAACCCAAAGAAAACGCCGTCAAAATCTATATAAAGTCGCTTTGGTCGGTTATACTAATGCCGGAAAATCGACACTTTTTAATGTTCTGACTAAATCAGAAGTCCGCACTAAAAATATGCTCTTCACTACTTTAGACTCCACAACTCGGGTTATGTCAACCGGTTACCCATCTGTAACCGTTTTTTCAGATACCGTCGGATTTATCAAAAAACTGCCTCATCAATTGGTCGAATCATTTAAATCGACCCTTGAAGAGGTCGCTCTTGCCAATCTTTTGATTCACGTTGTTGACTGTTCCGAAGAAAATTATTCCGAACGAATTAGACATACAAGAGAGATTCTTAAAGAAATTGGGGCTGAAAAAGTACCTTACCTGTTAGTATTCAATAAGATAGATAAAACCCCTGAATTTTTAGCTGATACGGAACTATCTGAAAAACTATTTAATATTTCTGCTTCAAAAAAAATCGGGATAAAACAACTTCAAGCAGAAATAATATTGCAGTCTGACAATTTTTCAAAAAAAAATAGCTCTAACTGTTAACTCATTGTCTGTGTTGCCGATAAAAAGACTATGGCAAAGTCTATATTAATAGTTGATGATAATCCGAATATGTCTACACTTCTTGGCGAAATGCTGGAAATATTTGATTATGAGTCCGAACTGGCAGAAGACGGTATTGTCGCTTTAGAAAAATTAGAGCAAAATAAGTTTTCTCTTATTATTACTGATATGAAAATGCCGAATATGACCGGTTTGGAGCTTTTAGAACAAGTAAAACAAAAATATCCCAAACTTCCGGTTGTTCTTATCTCGGGCTATTCTGTTGACAGTATGTCCCAAGAAAATTCTGAGTATAAACCAGACGGCTTTTTATCTAAACCGTTTATGATGACCGATGTTGAAAAACTATTGGATTCGCTGCTGTAACAAACCCCATAAAAAAGATGTAAAGAGTCAAATATGGCTCTTTTTTTTTGCCTATAATTGTACTATACTTTGATAAATAAAATAAAAAGTATAATAATTATATGATAAAATATTTGAAAAAATCAAAATTGTTCTCAGGCTTTGATGATACTTCTTTGGAAACAATGCTCACTGCAATTTCTGTCAAAACTGTTTCAAAAGGTGAAATTATTTTTTATGAGAAAGATCCTGCCCCTGCTTTTTTTATTGTCGGAACGGGAAAAGTAAAAATTCTAAAAACTTCACCCGACGGTAAAGAACAAATACTGATGATTGCTTCTGAGGGAGATTCATTTGCCGAAGCAGCCTTGTTTGGCGGTGGCAAATATCCCGCAACCGCACAGACAATGACCGACGGAAAGCTTTTGGTAGTTCATCGTGACAGATTTATTTCAATCATTGAAAGAAACCCGTCTATTGCTTTAAATCTTATCGCTCGCCTTTCAGAGCTTCTGCATAAACTGAATAAATTAGTTGAAGAACTTTCGTTGACAGACATAAACACTCGTCTTGCTCATTACTTTATAAATATAATAGAAGAAAAAAACCTGGCAGGAAATAATCCGATAGTTGTTACGTTATCTGAAAAAAAAACTATCCTTGCCTCGCAGCTTGGAACAATCCCTGAGACACTATCCCGTTCATTTAAAAAGCTTTCTAAAGAAAAAATTATAACAGTCAACAATGCCGAAGTAATAGTGACAGATTTAGAAAAGCTATACAAATTCGCCGGTGAGTAACAGCCTTTCAAGTTTCATTGCTGTACTTACAATAAACCTATTTAATTATTAAGTTATAATTTTGAAAAAACAATCCCAAATTGACAAAATGATATCATACTACGATCAACGAGCTTTTTGGCATGATCAGTATATGAACTATCAAGGTATTGATAAAATGGAAAAACTTTTTTCCCCTGTCATTAATATTATAAAACCACTCATAACTGATTTATCTGTTTTAGAAATTGCATGTGGTACAGGCAATTGGACGCAGATTTTAGCAAATAAATGTAATACAGTAACAGCAGTAGATTCTAGCCGACAATCTCTATCAATTGCACAGAAGAAACTAAGGGAACTTAATAATATAACGTTTGTATGTACTGATGCTTATTCTCTTGACACTTTAGAAGGTTCATTTGATGCTGTCTTCGCTGCTGATTTCTTTTCACATATTCCAAAAAATGAGATTGATTCATTTTTATTGATGCTGCAAAATATAGTTAAACCTAAGACACCTGTTATTTTTCTTGAGATGTCAGAAAATCAATATTTTAGAGAAGAAACAAATTATATTGATAATGATAAAAATAGAATCAGTATAAGAGAACTTCCAAATGGAGAATCTTTTGAAGTAATAAAGAATTTCCTATCAGAAGATCAACTACAGGATATTTTTTCAAAGTTTAGCAGTACTATCAGATATATAAAATTTGATTCTCTACAGCGATGGATGATTATGTATTATTCATTATAAATTTTTACATATAATTTAATTTCCAAATTATTTATACAATTGTCACCCTGAACTTGTCGAAAGGTCTTTTAAGATGGGTTCAGTCTCATATAAAACATCTTTTATTAGTTGTTTTTTCATGCCCTTTTCACCGTAAGCAAAACAGTTGTATGCGGTTACAGCTAAATGGCTTTGCCTGAAAAAATGGCTTAAAGCCATTTTTGATAATATTTATTGTAGTGTTTTTGGTTGGCAAATTTTCCTCTCAAATTTAGGTTTTCTGTAAAAGCTGAGGGATTGAGAAATTGGTGTGATAGTGTTGAGAAAATGAGAATGAAACATTAAATATAAACATTTTTACAATAATTTTTGTGGTTAATATCACTTTTAGAAGTGTATAAGTAATTAAAGATTGACGATATATAAAATATGAGTATATTAAGTTATGATTGGAGTTATGTGTGGATAAATGTGGGAATAGTTATAACCATGAAAAGCTGAGTGAGTTGATTTTATATATTGCTCAGAAAAATGAAGACAATCCAAAATTTGGAGCTACTTTACTAAATAAGATATTATTTTTATCAGATTTTCATACTCATTCTAAGTATGGAGAGTCAATAACTGGTGAAAGTTATTTTAGACTAGATAAAGGACCTGCACCAAGATTTTTAAAGCTTATTAAAGAAACAATGAAAAGCGGTGGAGATTTAAAGGAGGAAAAAAAATCCTTTTTTAAATATAAGCAACATCGTTTACTTCCATTGAGGGAACCTAATCTTTCATTATTTGAAGATTGGCAAATACAAATTGTTGATAAAGCAATTGAGTATTTATGGAATAAATCAGCTACTGATGTAAGCGATTGGTCTCATTTATATGCTGGTTGGAAATTTACGCCAGATTCTTTGGATATACCTTATAGTTCTGTTTTTTGGAAAGACCCTAAAGATATTACTATATCTGAAAAAACAAAAAAGAGAGCCATTGAGGTAGCAAGAAGGATTGACACATAATAATTTTCAAATTCGCCGAGTTGACATAACAAATGAAGTCAAAAATCAAGTAAGGGAATTAGAAAACACAATTCCACGAATTGGTGAAATATTGAATTCAATTTGTGATTTTTTGAAATACAACGCCCATAAAGGTATTGCTGTTGGTTATACAGAAATGTATTGTTATGAAACATTAGCAATAGATGGAATACCTTCTTTAGAATGTCTATATACATTTACCAATAGTGAAGTTCGATTGTCCGAACTATATTTGAAAGATGAAAATTAAATTCTTTAAGTTCTTCAATAAGTGAGGATAAAAATATGGAAATAGCGTTTTATTTTTTATTTATTGTTGCACATCTGTTGGTTATCATAAATGAGGAAATAAATTTCTTTGGATATTAGGGTCTGTATCAAACCCAATAATAGCTTTTGTTGTAGCATATTTTAAAGAACCACGTGGTTTCATTAAGTATGTAAATAATAGGGCTACTAAAGAAGATTGCTATAAGAACTATACAAAAACATTAGAAAAAGATATAAATAATTTATGAAGATTTTTATTAAAGAATTTATAATAGCAAGCATTATTGCAATACTTTGTTCAACTATTCTATCAGTATATATTTTCCATATAATTCCAGCACCTTCAAGCCAAACAATTAAAGATATAATTACAGATTGGTTTTACATTCGACCAGAAATTTCTGTTTATATTCTTACTGGATTTATTCTTATAATAAGGTTTGGATATAAAAAATTCAAGGCAGACAAAAAAACCAAGCTATAAATCAACAAATATCCAATAGTTAAAAAATTTTTCTCCTCAAAAAAACAGCTTGACCTGATTCCATAATTTTACCAAGTTATAGACGTAAATAATAATCCGTTGGGGGTGGCGCATAAAGCACCGCCTGAGAATATACCCCCTCGACCTGATCCGGATAATACCGGCGTAGGGAAACGGAGATGAATAAATCATCGCCGATGAGAAAATCATCCCCCCGTGCCAATGAACGGCACACCCACGATTTCAGGACGCAACCGAAAAGTCAACCTACTGTTGGCTCAATGCGGGTAAACCGCAGGAAATTGAGGTACGTCATGCGAGTAAATACTCAAATCATTAAAGTATTATTGATACTTTTTGTCTCAATATTATTGGGGCAGACGAAAGTATCTGCTGACCACAAAGTTATTACCGGTAAAGTTGTCGATACAAAAGGCAGCCCGATTGTAGGGGCAACTATTGCTACAAATATTTCATCAGTCGGGACAATTACCGATGAGAACGGTTTTTTCAAACTGAAAGAACAACAGGAGATAACGTATATTACGGTATCATCAATTGGGTATAAGTCAGTCAATTTTGATATTTCAGAAATACCGCAGGAGATACAACTAAAAAATAAGTATTACAAAACAAACGATATTTTGGTCACTGCTGACCGTGCCGAACTTGGAATTACCCCTATCGCCTTTGATAATATTTCGGCTGATGAAATCAAACGAGATTATTCTGTCGGAGAACTTCCGCTTTTGTTAAAAAATTCTCCAAACCTGCATTCGTTTTCCGACGGGGGAGCATCGCTTGGTTACAGCTATATTCGTATTCGCGGATTTGATGACAAACGTATTGTCACCTATATCAACGGAGTCCCCTTAAATGACCCTGAAGACCATGCCACCTATTTTGTTGATTTGCCTGATTTTACATCTAATGTTACCGATATTCAGGTTCAACGCGGAGTAGGAAACTCATTGTATGGTGACGCATCGTTTGGCGGTACAATCAATATTGTTACAACAGCATTTAACACCAAACAAAAAACATCACTCTCGGCAGGTTACGGCGGATACAAAGGTGCCGGTGATATATATAAACAGTCACTGTCGTTTTCATCGGGATTAGTAGACGGTAAATGGGCATATAATGGTCGTTTTTCTAAACAGAAATCCGGCGGATATAAACATAACAGTTGGTACAACGGATGGGCATATTATTTTTCAGTCGGTCGTATTGACCCCAAAATGACAACAGAATTTTATGTCTATGGCGGTCCAATGCAGATGCATCTTGCCTATTACGGAGCCTCAAGAGATGAAATAGCAAAAGATAGAAAATATAATCCGCTTACTTATTCTAACGAGACCGATAATTTTAATCAACCGCATTATCAACTTCGGAATGTCTATCGCCTAAGCGAAAAGATTACTCTTTCAAATACATTTTATTACATTCGCGGAAAAGGATATTATGAACAGTTGAAAACATTCCAAAATCCTGAAGATAGTCTTGCATATTTTAACTATAATTTAACGGATTTTTCTGACAGTAGCAAAGGCGATTTAGTACGGCAACAATGGGTTCATAAAAGTCAATATGGGTGGAATCCTCGATTAGATATTGAACATGCCAAAGGAAAACATACTATTGGCGGTTCTTTTTATTCATTTGATTCAGACCATTGGGGACAGGTTGTGTGGGCAGAATATTTGAACAGTTCTGTAAATCCTCAGCAAAAATATTATCAATATTTTGGAAAAAAACAGGTAGGTTCTTTTTTTGTACAGGAATACTATCAGTTTGATGATAAGTTATCTGCTCAAATTACAGGACAACTTCGCTATCAAAAATATAAACTTAACTCCGAAGCAATTGGAGCATTCGCAGGATATGGGTATGACCTTGACTGGTTATTTTTCTCACCACGTATTGGAATTAATTATAAAAATAATTCGGGATTAAGTCTGTTTGCTAATTTTTCGGTGGCATCACGATCTCCCAGCGATATTGCTATCTATGATGCCAACGACCCCGAAATTGTACCGTCATTAGATGCCAATGGAGAACCGACCGCAAAATCTGAACGAGTTTATGACTTTGAACTTGGCATGAATTATCTTAACAGAAAATATTCTTTTGGAGCAAATCTATTTTATATGACTTTTGATAATGAAATAATTCCGTATGGAGGGATAAATGAGAGCGGTGTTGCCTATACTACAAATGTTAAAAAATCTCTACATTCCGGGATTGAATTAACAGGGGCGATACAACCAATTGATAATTTAACTGTGAGCGGAAATTTTTCTTATAATTATAATCGTATAAAAGAATATGTTGATATAGTAGGAATTAATTCAAATGATTGGTTAACTAAAAGAGATTCATCATTTGATGTATCTGGAAATACAATACCTGCATTCCCAAAAACACTTACGAATTTCATTGTTGATTATAAAGTAAATAACTTTAGATTAACTTTAAATACAAAATTCTTGGGTGAACAATTTGTTGAAATATATAATATTGATTCTTTAAAGATAGATCCGGCAGCTATTGCTTCTATTTCAACAGCATATACATTTAAAAATGTTATTGGAAACAACAACCTAATTTTTAAATTTAGAATTGATAATTTATTTGATAAGAAATATGAAGTGTCAGGGTATGGTTGGATGTATGGACATGATAACACTTTAGGAGAAGCACAAATGATTAAAGAAGCTGAATATTATGTTGCTCCGGGGCGGTCTATATTTGGACAAATTAAGATGGAGTTGTTTTAGGTAAAAAAATATCCAGATAAGCAGTCAGGAATAGGTTCCTGACTGTACAAACATACAGTCATTGCGAGTCGAGTGAGTGATAACGAACGAGACGTGGCAATCTCTAAGCTTAATGCTTAACAAAAACATGAGATTGCCACACTTCGTCCGCTTTCGCATACTCTGTTCGCAATGACAGGAAATTGTACTTTAGTAACAAGCTCTTTGGAGATCGGAAGAGCGTCGTGTAGGGAAAGAGTGTAGATCTCGGTGGTCGCCGTATCATTAAAAAAAAAAAACATAGATCCAACACCCTCTCACACAATCTGACACTACTCAAGCACCTC
>CAJVYT010000172.1 GCA_913009765.1 uncultured candidate division Zixibacteria bacterium | reverse complement strand
CAAGCAGAAGACGGCATACGAGTTATATCAGTGTGACTGGAGTTCAGACGTGTGCTCTTCCGATCTAGAGAAAAACTATGATATACCGCGAAACCGGGTTATAGGAAAACATGTCTCGGAATTAGAAAAAAGCGGATATTTCAATCCCTCATTTACGCTTAAGGCAATCAAGAAAAGACAGAGAGTCACAGGTATGCAGACAACAAACAGAGGCGAAACGTTAGTGGTTACAAGTAATCCAATAATAGATGAATCTACAGGTAAGATAGTAAGAGTTGTAACCAATTCAAGAAACATAACAGAACTTATGACTTTACAAAAAGAACTTCAGAATTCGCAAAATGCTATAAAGGTTTACCAAAATATTCTATCCAGTGCCAACCCTGAAAAAAAAGATTTTATAGCATCAGATGATGCAATGAAAATCGTTATGGAAACAGTGAAAAAGATTTCAAACACAGAAGCTACAATATTGCTGGAAGGTGAAACCGGGGTTGGCAAAAGCATGTTGGCAAAAAAAATACACATGTTGAGTGCAAGAAGCAGCAAACCGTTTATTACCATTAATTGCGCTGCGATACCTCAAGACCTTATGGAAGCAGAATTATTCGGATACGAAAGCGGATCTTTTACCGGTGCCAAGAATACAGGAAAAAAAGGACTGGTAGAATACGCCAATGACGGAACTGTCTTTTTTGATGAAATAGCGGAAATCCCGCTTCAAATACAAAACAAACTTCTTGATGTAATACAGGAAAAACGTTTAAGAAGGATTGGAGCAAACAAATATATCAGCACTGATATAAGGATAATATCAGCAACCAACAGGGATTTAAAAAATTTGGTTCAACAAAAACTATTCAGAGAAGATTTATTTTATAGATTAAATGTTATTCCCATCACTGTGCCGCCGCTAAGGTATCGAAAAGAGGCAATTAAAACTTTATCCATCTATTTTCTTAAAAAATACAACTTGAAATATAAATATAAAAAAATTCTATCGGATACCGCCTTAAATTATATGCAACAATATGCATGGCCGGGCAACATTAGAGAGCTTGAAAACCTTGTAGAAAGACTTGCAATAACGTCAAATACAGATGAAATAATGATCAATGATCTGCCGAATTATATAAACAAAGAGAGCGGTATAAACAGAAATGATGATATCGGTATAGAAGATCTGAACTTACACAAAGCTATGCAAGATACTGAATATAAAATATTGCAGGAAGCTCTGAGTCGTTTTAATTCAACATACGAGATAGCTGAAGCATTAAATATTAATCAATCTACAGTGGTAAGAAAGATGCAGAAATTAAATCTAACTAAGAGGAGGAAATAATGCTTACGGGAAAAGAATTACCTTTTGTAAAAAAGGGATTTGGCAAAAGTGAAAAATTATTTAAAAAGAAAAACGCTTTAGTTGCAAATGGTATATCTACGTTTGTACCATTTTTTATTGATGAGGCAAAAGATGCCGTTTTAAAAGATGTGGATGGAAATATATATATAGACTTTTATAGCGGTATAGGTTCAACAAATGCCGGTCACTGCGTCAGTTCAGTAGTATCCGCAATTAATAAACAGTCTGAGAAGTATCTTCACACTTGCTTTATGATAACACCCTATGAACCGTATCTGAAGTTAGCGGAAATGCTGACCAAAATCGTACCGATTAAAAATGATAAAAAAGTTGCTTTTTTTAACAGCGGTGCCGAAGCTGTTGAAAACGCCATAAAAATAGCCAAGGTATATACTAAAAGAAAAGGAATAATATCGTTTTCCAATGCATTTCACGGAAGAACCCTAATGGCAATGTCTCTAACAAGCAAGGTAAAACCATACAAGCATGAATTTGGTCCGTTTGCACCCGAAGTTTATAAAGTTCCTTCAGCTTATTGCTATAGATGCCCTTTCGGCAAGGAATCTGGAAAATGCTCAATGGAATGCCTTGATTATATAGAGCAATTTTTTGTTTCGGAAGTAGATCCTTCAGATATAGCTGCAATGATTATAGAGCCAATCCAGGGAGAAGGCGGGTTTATTGTTCAACCCAAAGAATTTATGCTGGGATTGGAAACAATATGCAGAAAATATGACATAGTTTTTGTTGTTGATGAGATACAAACAGGGTTTGCAAGAACAGGCAAAATGTTTGCTATGGAACATTACGGCATTGATCCCGATATAATAACATTGGCCAAATCCATAGCTTCGGGAATTCCCTTAAGTGCCGTTGTGGGCAAAAAAAATATCATGGATTCCGTCGGTCCCGGCAGAATCGGAGGAACATATGGCGGAAATCCTATAGCTTGCGTTTCCGGAATGGCAACTATTGAATATATAGAAAAAAACGGTTTAGTAGAAAGATCGAATGAGATAGGAAAGTATATAACGCACAGACTCAGGAAACTACAAAAAGAAAATGATAACATGGGAGATGTTAGAGGTCTTGGATCCATGATAGCTGTAGAGTTTATAGAAAAAAACAGTAAGAAGCCGAACAAAGTGTTAGCGTCTAAAATAATAAAAGAATGTATAAAAAACGGGTTGATTGTTATATCGGCAGGCGTATTTGGTAATGATATCAGATTTTTGCCATCGCTTGCAACAACAGATGAGCAATTAGAAAAAGCTATGAATATATTCGAAGAAGCTGCAAGCAAGATACAATAATTTTTTGAGGAGGTATTGAGATATGTGTAAGCTTAATTGGTTTAAATTTAGTTTTAGTTTGATGCTGTTTTTCTTTGTCACGTTGTTTTTCGGCGCTTTTGTAAACAGCGCCAATGCTCAAACGAAAGAAGTGGTGATAGGAAATATTCTGCCGCTTTCAGGTCCGTCGGCATCAGCGGGCGTAGAAGGCAAACAGATGAGAGAGTTCATTGTAAAACCGTTTAATGCAAACGGCGGATTTGAGTGCAAGGGAAAATTAAACGGCGCAAAGATCAAAATGATCTATTTGGACACAAAAAGTGACCCTACCGTAGGGGTAACCGATGTTGAACAATTAATCAATGTAGACCACGTAAATTTAATAACCGGAGCATGGAATTCAGGTGTTACGTATCCTGCAAGTCAGGTTGCAGAAATGCATAAAGTTCCTTTTGTAGTACCTGTATCGGTCATGGATAGAATAACGGGGAGAGGTTTTAAATATCTATTTAGAATAGCGGCGAAAGATTCATGGTGGACGAGAGACCAGTTTAAATTCATAGATTATTTGGCAAAAAAAACAAATAAGAAAATTAAAACTTTGGGTCTTGTGTATATTAACAACGATTTTGGAAAAAGTTTTGATGATTCATGGCTCAAATTGGCAAAACAGCATGGATACAAGGTTATTTTAAACGAATCATATGCGGAAACAGCTACAGATTTAACCCCCGTTGTGCTAAAAATAAAAAGTGCCAAACCTCAAATACTGCTTCTTGTCTCTGACGCTGCCGACGCCATACTATTGCAGAATACTATGGCAAATTACGATGTTAAACCATGGGCAGTTATATCAAGCGGCGGCGGACAGGCAGATCCTGCATTTATAAAAAACACGGGCAAGAATGCAGACTATCTATTTGATATGTCCGAATGGGCTCCTGACATGAATAAACCGGGTCTGAAAGAATTAAACAAAAAGTTTAAAGAAGTCTACGGAATTGACGTAAACGGTGAAACAATGGATGCTTACATAGGCATGCATACGATAATAGCAGTTTTGAAAAAGACATGTTCGACAAATCCTGACAAGTTCAGAAAAGAAATGCTGCGTTCCAAACTTTCTACCGGTCCATTCACTGTGATGTCCTACCCATATGTCAAATTTAGTAAAGATGGACAAAATATAGATGCCGGATTGATATTGGTTCAGGTTCGAAAGGTAGGAAACAAGTATGAAAGGGTTACGGTTTGGCCTGAAAAAGACGCAAGAGCCGGATTCAAAGTGGTTTTCCCACAACCAAATCACTATTAACTAAAAGGAGGCGCAAGCCTCCTTTTGCTCTAAAGGAGAATGAATGGGATCTGCTATTCTTAACGGTATTTTGATGGGTAGTATATATGGTCTGACCGCTGTGGGTCTGACATTGATATTTGGTGTTCTAAAGGTTATAAACTTTGCTCAGGGCGCATTTCTGATGAGCGGTTTATTTGCGACATATTGGTTTGTTAAATTTACAGGGACAAACCCGTATTTAGCATTAGTTGTTGTTGTCCCTTTTACATATTTTATGGGCTATTACATTCAAAAGTTTTTGATCAAACCTGTTTTTGAATCCGAAAAAGATGTAAGAGAACCGATAGGAGTTATAATCGTTACTACAGGAATTTGGTATATGTTAGACAACCTCGCTCTAATGCTTTTTGGCGCCCAGTATCGCACCATTAATGTACCGAGCGTTTCAAAAGCTATATCAATTTTCGGTCTTTATGCCCCGTTATCAAAAATAATAGGATTTTTTATATCTATAACTGTTTCAGGGTTATTATTTTGGTTTTTGAAATATTCTAAAATGGGCAAAGCCATAAGAGCAACAAGTCAAGACAGAGAAGCTGCAAGTTTAATGGGTATCAATCAGTATAAAATATATAATGTAACGTTTGGTATAGGTACAGCTATATGCGGAATTGCCGGAGCCGTACTGCTGCCGTTTTATTATGTTTATCCAACAGTAGGTATGCATTTGGATATAATGGATTTTGTTATAGTCGTTCTTGGAGGGTTAGGAAGTATTCCCGGTGCTTTAGTGGGCGGTTTGATAATCGGTTTAATAGAATCTGTAGGCTCTCAATTTATAGCCTATAGCTGGACAATAGAAGTTATTTATGTCATATTTTTAATAATATTGTTTGTCAAACCTTCCGGACTCTTCGGAGTTAAAGGAGAATTTTAACTTATTTAGGAGACTGACTGTATGAAATTTTCTGAAAAACAAATTAAGCTGATTTTGCTGATGTTATCGGCAATAGTAGTATTTTTAATACCTGTTTTTGTTAAAAACCAAGGTTATATACAAATCTTCATAGTCGTTATGTTTTTTATGTATATTGCAACAGCATGGAATTTTGTGGGAGGGTTTGCCGGAGTTTTGCCTTTAGGCAATGCAGCATTTATCGCTATAGGTGCTTATACATCAACTATACTTTTTGTACAGTATGGCATCTCTCCATGGGTGGGTATGCTTGCAGGAGGTATAATCTCTGCTGTAATAGGTATTATCATAGGTCTTCCGACATTTAAGCTCAGAGGGGCATATTTCGCTCTCGCTACGATAGCTTTCGGAGAAGGCATTAAAGTGCTGTTTCAAAATATAGACAAGATAGGTTCTATAAATGTGGGCGGAGCGAGAGGAATCCTGATTAGCTACTCAGGTGATTCATTTGCAAACTTTCAATGGGTCAGCAGAGTTCCATATTATTATATTATACTCGTAATGTTGATCATACTGCTCGTCATAACCGTTTTTCTAATGAACTCTAAAATGGGTTACTATTTAATAGCTGGCGGAGAGGACCCTGAAGCTGCTGCATCCCTGGGTGTAAATGTTGCAAAATACAAATTAATTGCTATGGCTTTAAGTGCTTTTTTTACGGCCATAGCGGGCACATTTTATGCTCAGTGGATATTGTATATTCTTCCAAAATCTGTCGGCAGCATAGATCTATCTTTTGAAATAGCTTTCATAGCAATTATAGGCGGAAGGGGCACTATTATTGGGCCGATATTGGGAGCACTTCTATTGAAACCTCTGGGAGAATTAACACGCACGTACTTAGGCGGTGCTCTGCCGGGACTGCATCTGTTTATTTTGGGATTAATACTTGTATTAGTTATGATATATCAGCCCAGAGGAATACAAGAAGTACTCACTAAAATATTTAACCGTTTTGTGAAAAAGATGGTTACAATAAAACGATCTTAAGGAAATCCTATGGCTATTCTTAAAACTGAGAAAATTATTAAAAAATTCGGCGGATTGGTTGCTGTAAAAAATATGGACTTTGAAGTTAATGAAAAAGAAATTGTAGGCATAATAGGTGCAAATGGTGCCGGTAAAACAACTTTTTTTAACTGTATATCGGGAAATTTGGAACCCACATCGGGCAGAATAATATTTGATGGACATGATATAACTAAATATAAACCCTATCAAATAGCCAAGCTTGGTTTGGCGAGAACATTTCAGGTGGTAAAACCGTTTGCAAATAAAACTGTCTTATATAATGTCACGGTTGGAGCTTTTGTAAAAACTCAACACAAAAAAGATGCGATAGAAAGAGCCGAAGAAACCATAAATTTCTTAAATATATATGAGAAAAAAAATATTTTGGCAAAAAATCTGACATTGCCGGAAAGAAAAAGATTGGAGCTGGCGCGAGCACTCGCAACCCGGCCAAAACTTTTGTTGTTGGATGAAGTTATGGCCGGGTTAAGACCGGACGAAATAAAAGATATGCTGAAGATTATAGAAAAAATTAATAATCACGATGTTACAATAGTGATAATAGAGCATATAATGCAGGTTATAATGTCCGTATCAAAGAGAATTTATGCTATGAATTTCGGTGAAAAAATAGCTTGCGGAACACCCAAAGAAGTAGCAAAAAATAAAAATGTAATAAAAGCATATTTAGGAGATGAGTATGTCATTTCTTGAGATTGCTAATATAGACGTAGCTTACGGAGATATAGAAGTTTTATTTGATGTCAGTCTATATATAGAAAAAGGCGAAGTTTTGAGTGTAATAGGCGCAAATGGTGCAGGCAAGACAACTACTCTAAAAACCATCTCCGGCCTGCTTCATCCCAAAAAAGGCAGTATAATATTTAACGGCAAAAAAATAAATGATCTTTCTCCTGAAATAATAGTTGAAAGAGGCATTATACACGTTCCTGAAGGACGAAGGTTATTCCCCTTTATGAGTGTAGAGGAAAATTTAGAAATGGGCTCTTATAATTCCAGAGCCTACGATGACAGGTTTGAAACAATGAAAAAAGTTTTCGATCTGTTCCCTCGCCTGAAAGAAAGAAGAAAGCAATTGGCAGGAACACTGAGCGGAGGAGAAAGGCAAATGGTAGCCGTGGGGAGAGGTTTGATGGCTAAACCGGAAATACTGATGTTTGACGAACCGTCTTTAGGGCTGGCTCCAATACTTGTTAAAGATATGATGGCTGCAATAAAAGAGATTGCCGACAAAGGTACTACAATAATATTAGTAGAGCAGAATATTCATGCTTCGTTAAATATAAGCAACAGGGCATATGTTTTAGAACAAGGATATGTTGTGAATAGCGGTGATGCCAAACAACTTTTAGATGATCCGTCGGTTCAAAAAGCTTTTATGGGAATATAAAGAATTATTTTTTAATTAAGGAGGTAATATATGAAAACATATAAAACTTTTATTGGTGGAGCATGGATTGAAACCGGTGAAACTATTGATGTGACAGATAAGTATTCATCAGAAGTTATAGCAAGGGTTCCGAAAGTATCAACCGAAGATGTAAATAAAGCAGTCGATGCGGCAGATAAAGCCTTTCAAACGTTTAAAACAATGCCGGCTTACGAACGTTCCAAGATATTGGAAAAAGCCGCAGATCTGATATCAAAACGCTCGGATGAAATTGCAACCATGATATGCAGAGAGGCAGGCAAAGCATGGAAATATTCCATCGGCGAAGTACGAAGAGCTTGCGAGACATTCAAATTTGCCTCAGAAGAAGCGAAAAGAATTCATGGCGAAACCATTCCCATGGATGCAAGCGCATCGGGCGTTAACAGAAGAGGATACTTTATCAGAGTACCGATGGGTGTTATTGCCGCTATAACACCCTTTAACTTCCCTCTAAATCTCGTTGCCCATAAAGTGGCACCGGCCATAGCATCCGGCAATACGATTGTATTGAAACCGGCATCCACTACACCGATAACCGCCTTAATATTGGCAGAAATTTTAGAAGAGGCAGGCCTGCCCAAAGGTGTATTTAATATAGTAACCGGCCCCGGAGGAGAAATCGGAGAAGCACTTGTAACAAACGATAAAGTCAAAAAGGTCACGTTTACTGGCTCACCTCCTGTAGGTGATAGTATCATAAGGAAAGCGGGTATCAAAAGAGTTACATTAGAGCTGGGAAGTAATTCTGCGACGATTATAGAAAAAGATGCGGATATTGATAAAGCCATACCAAGATGCATTGTAAGTGCTTTTGCAAATTCGGGACAGGTGTGTATCTCTCTTCAGCGTATCTATGTGCACAGAGATATTGCAGACGAATTCAGCAAAAAGTTTGTACAGGCGGTGAAAGCGATAAAAGTGGGCAATCCTCTGGATAAGGATGTAGAACTCGGACCCATGATAGATGAACGAGAAGCCGAACGAGCAAAAAGCTGGATAGATGAAGCAGTGTCTCAGGGAGCACAATTACTTGCAGGAGGAAAAGTAAAAGGCAGAATATTGCTTCCAACAGTGCTTAGAAATACTACAAAAGAAATGCGTGTTATGTGCATGGAAGTTTTTGCTCCGATTGTATCTATAATTGAATATGATAATTTTGAAGAAGCTGTGCGGCATGTTAATAATACCGACTATGGTCTGCAGGCAGGCATCTATACGAATGATATAAAAAAGGCTTATTACGCAATTGATAATT
>CAJVYT010000171.1 GCA_913009765.1 uncultured candidate division Zixibacteria bacterium | reverse complement strand
GTGCCAAAGGCAAGATTTGATGATCGTCTCCTCCATATCCTTTCCATCAACTCACGGCTGTTTGAATGTGCCATTGGAGTGGCAACATCATTCACTGGTGGCAATCGGATCGGCCAGTACAGAACGGGCCGCCGATTGGATGTGAAGTTGGAACGGCCTTTGACACTTCAAATTGACGGGAAACAGGGCTGGGAAGCCAGTGCGTTTGCTTTCACGGTTCTTCCGAAAGCGCTGAAAATCAAGTGCTAAGTGTCTTCGGCTGGGATTGAAGTGAGCTATCTTATTGATCTTTAATGGTAAACTTTCAAAGAAAGGTAAATATTCGGTTAACCCGTGTTATAGAAGATGTCAAGGTGCGCAGAGTATTTCTTTGAAATCAAACGAAAAGGGGAATAGGAGGATATCTTTTTTTGGGAGGGTAGCCGAATTATGTACATCAAGTTTTCCTCGTCCTTTAGTTTGTCCTACATAGTGCCTGAACGAAAACTGTCTTTTTCGCCTCCCGCCCCGGCGGGACCTCAGGCTCGAATTTTAATCCTCGAAATACTCAATGTATTCCTGCGGTTAAAATTTTCGCCTTCCTTGATCTGAACAAAAAATCCTAGTTTTCGTTCGGGCACTACATATGTCCAGTTTGCTGCTTTGTAGTCCCGCCTGGGCGGGAGAAGCAGTGAGATTCTACAAAGGTTTCCAAAAGAACCGGTTTATAGCCGTAGAGCCTACTCCAATCCTGTGGGATGCGTTTAGCAACCATAGCAAGGAGTTTGGAAGCGAGATTTTTTTATTGAAGGAGGAACGGGTATGAAAAAGGCGTTAACTTTGCTAGTAGTTGTTTTCATGTTCTCAGCCGGTGTTGCACTGGCCCAAGAGTTGGGCAATCCTGCCATCCTCATCAAACAGGGACAGTTTGACGTGGGCTTTCAGTGGTCCTATATATTTAAACAGGGATTTGAGGACTATGATCTCAAGAGGACCTACTCGGACGGGACAAAAAACACGGAGCGTAAGGGGGCTGATTTCGAGAATGATCAGTATTATATGGCCACTGTCACCTATGGCATTATTGACCAGATCAATCTCTTTGCCGGATTGGGCATGGTGGATGGCGGGAAGTGGCTTGACTACCAGGCCGGCAATAACTGGAAGGGGGACCTCGATAGCAATTTTGTCTGGGCCATCGGCGCAAAGGGAAAGATATACGAATTTGACAACGGACTGGGCTTCGGCCTGGACGCCCAGTACATGCGCTACGATAACCGCAAGGTCAAGAATTGGCGATCCCTTGAAACCGGAGAGACAGCGGCTGATCTCGGCTGGGCAACAAACGATAAATTCGATTACTGGCAATTAGATGTTATAGCCAACGCCTACTGGACCTTTGGCGCCTTTACGCCCTAACTCGGCCTTTCATAATACCTGGCATAGCTAACTCCTTTTAATGATTAAATAAAGTCCTTTGTCTTTCTGAACCTTTACCCTTAACACTCAAACGTCCTGTTTCATGCAGTGTACTTATTATTTTTCTAATATTATTTGAGTCCAAATCCGACTTTTTTATCTCCCATGGCGCCCAAGATACTATCTGATGTTTTTCCAATACGCCATTCGTCACTAAATGCTTTATTGTTGTTCGACTGACATCGAGATATTTCGCTGACTGACCTTGTGTTAAAATTTCAGGATCCTTGATTGTATGGATATGGCCGGCAATGGAATATTTACCTCGAATTGTTCTCACTCTAGATTCGTTCCATCTTTTTTCTGTCGCCGTTTTGCGGCCCAGCTTGTTAAGCACGCGAGCGATTGCATCGTCACCATAACGAACGGCCATCTCTCGAATAATCTCTAAGTCTTCTATTGACGTTTTTTGCCCAACACCGGAGACCGGCTTGGGCGTCTCAAACTCAGTATGGCATCCTCCTTTCCAGTGGATAACAAAAGTTAGCATCTGTTTCTCTTCATCAAAGTGAACAATTACTTCCTGTATTATCGTTCGAATAATTTTTTTCCTCAATGAATTGGAACAGTGTTTATTTCCCCATGCTTCTGAGAAACTTTCCCCAAAAGCAAATATCTTCTCCTTTTCTTCATCTGAAATAAAATGCCTTTCACTTCCAATAGTTTTTAAGTACTTTTTTGCATCTTCTAATTCTTCGAGCTTTTCATTCCACCTTCTCTCTAATTCAGATGCTACCAATCGATTACGTGGATCTACTTCATCGTATTGCTCAAATGCCCGACTGGTTTCATACTCCAATTGCTTAATCTGTTGCTCAAACGCTTTTACTTTATCCCCATCTTTGCTTGACAATACTTTTTCGGCTTGAATGCTGGCTTTCATACCATATGAGGAAAGTACTTTTAATAGTTCTTCAGTAAATCTTTTGTCTATTGTACTACCGCCAAATGCCAGACAATACTTACCTCCTGATTCATAATCTCCTCTACATATGTATCTCGCTGCAGTTCCACTTTTGCCATAATAGGCAACATAGAGCTTTCTACCGCATCTCCCGCAACGAAGTATACTACTTAATAATCCACGTCCATTTCTTGCAGCCCCTCGTCTTTCAACCTGCGTTTGGCTAAGGCAATTGCTTCTGATGATAATCTGATTTTCGTCAAATGTTTCTAAATCAATATATCCATCATGATGATCTTCTATAAACACTTTTGCTTCTCTTCCATCTCTAAGTCTTACTTTGCGCTTTACTACTTTCCCGTCCCTGTATTCCAGTTTTGTGGTTTCGCGACCCCATACATATACCCCAGCAAAAAAAGGATTTTTTAACATTTCTGTTAAGTAGCTTTTTTCGGGTAGTTTCCAAACAATCTGTTTTTTACCTGCAATATCCTTTAATACCGGAACCTCAATTTGTTCGGAATGAAACCAGAGATAGGTTTGCCTGATGCTTTGTATTTCTCTGAATTTTTTAAAGACTAATTTAATTGCATCCCGAGTTCTTATATTGGGATCTTTGACGACATTATCACTTGCATCCCAAATATATCCTGGTGGAACCGGTCTCTTAAATTCCCCTCTTTTTGCTTTTTCTTCCATACCAGCTATTAGCCTTGTTTGCAATACTTTTAGCTCTACATTGCTTATTGTACCCTTAATTCCTAAAATTAGCTGATCATCCATACAGTTGCAATCATAAACCTGATCACCGTCGCTAATTAAGGTATCAAAAACATTACATACTTCCAATAGCCGACACCAATCCTTATCTGTTCTTGACAACCTGCTCGCTTCTCGGCTGAATATTATACCGACCTCTCCCACGGCCACAAGAGATGTTATTCTTTCAAATCCACGACGCTCGGGGGCGCCTACAGCCGCACTTGAGCCTAAATCACTATCAATGATTTCAATATCATTCCATCCCCACTGTTTGGCTTTATCTTGTAAAGCATATTGAAGTCTTTGGCTTTCCTTGTTTTTCTGAACTTGCCTATCTGTTGACTGGCGGATATAAATAATTGCCTTGCGATTTAGATGATTTTCTTTTATCCGATTATTTTGTTGTGAGATTATCATTTTCTGATTTTCCTCCTTTATTAACCTGGATCAATACCACAGCCATTTGTTCGATCAATTTGCCCTCAATTTCACTACTTAATTCAATATCGACTTCCTTGCTAATTTCCTTCATGAACTCAAATCCAAGCTGTTTCATCATGCCCCCCCTTTCTTTATTGAATAGGTGAAAATCCTATTAATTGGAGGGCATCAGAGTATCAGGTCGTCTATTGAAGTCTCAAGTAGTTCAATTGCTCTTAAAATGGCCTTCAGGTTAATATGAGAAAATTCTGAAATATGATAATCCCTACATTCCGGCTGCGTCATCCAGCTTGGAATTTCTTTGCAAAATCCCTTTGGCGCGTCAACTAAAATCGTTCCATTTTTAGCTACAGAATTACGAACAACTTTTAGCTTTGTCCCAAAAAGTGGATGAAATGGGTAATTAATCTCAATTTCTGAACCTATGGGATTATGGTGTCTCCTGGTACCGCGGAACCTGTTACAAGGCGGATAATTGGATCTGTGTGGGGCAGACAACTGGTCAGGGCAAGCTCAGCAAATCGCGCCAACCGCTACTTTCGAAGAAGGCTGTTTATGCCTACCCCTTGACTAAAAACTTTCGCCGGGAGTTATGCCGTGACGCGTGATGAAGCATTGACCGTATATAATACCGGCCCGAAAGTTGTGGTCAATATTCTGTGTGATTTCAGCAATACTATTCAATCACAGCAAGAGCAGATAGGAGCCTTGGAGATGAAGATTGCCAAGCTTTCAAAGAACTCCTCCAATTCCAGCAAACCCCCTTCTTCTGATGATATTACAAAGCCCAAGTCCAAGAAGAAAAAAAAGGGTAAACGCAGAATTGGCGGACAACCTGGTCACCCCAGGCATGAGCGCCCTCTGTTTTCCCAGGAAGCCATCGACATCTTTAACAGCTATAACTTGGACGATTGTCCGGATTGCGGCGGAGAGGTTATGCCTCTCGATCTCCCGCCTCGAGTTACCCAGCAGATTGAACTTGAAGAAGTCGTCACGGTTAAGGTGGAGCATCGTACGTATCCGGTTTGGTGTGAAAAATGCCAGAAGATACATTATGCGCCTCTGCCCCCCGAGGTTGTTAAAGAGGGTCTCTTTAAGGGCCGCATCACGGCAACAGTAGCCTATATGAGCAATGTATGCCATGCATCATTTTCCACCATCCGAAAGTTCTTCCGGGACATTATCGGCATAACGGTCTCAAGAGGATATCTGGCCAAAGTCATCCAATATGAAGAACTGCTCGACCGTTTGCCCTTTGAATCCGCCATAAACGTAGATGAGACCGGTCACAAGGAAAACGGGGACAAATTTTGGACATGGGTCTTTAAGGCTGAGTTGTATGTCCTTTTCAGGATTGATAAATCCCGAGGCTCAAAAGTATTGATCGATGTGTTGGGCAAAGAGTTCGACGGGGTTTTAGGGTGCGATTATTTCTCAGCCTATCGGAAATATATGAAGGACTTCAATGTCTCAATCCAGTTTTGCATTGCCCACCTGATACGGAACATCAAATTCCTGGCAGGCCTCCCTGATGCCGAAACAAAAGCCTATGGACAAAAGCTTCTTGACGCCGTCAAGGACATGTTCCGGATCATCCATCAAAGGGAACAGATGGATGAAGACACATTCCGCAGAGCTCTTGAAAAATCCAGGGAAAGGATCATTGCAGTCGCTATTAACGATGCTCCAAGTTGCAAAAATAAGGAAGGCAAGGAACAGAAAAGAGAAGCTCAAAATATGGCTAACAGGTTTCTAAAACATGGAGAAGCCTATTTCACCTTTATAACAACCCCCGGCATGGGGCCAACCAATAACACTGCGGAGCAGGCTATACGTTTTGTCGTAATAGACCGCCACATAACACAGGGTACCCGAAGCATCAACGGCCGCAAGGCAAACGAGCGGCTGTGGACAGTCATAGCCACTTGCGCACTCCAGGGCCGATCGGCCTTTGAATTCATTCTAAAAGCGGTTGAAGCCCATTTCAACTGCCAACCGCCTCCCTCTCTCTTGCGGGAATACGCTGACACCAGTTAGCCTATTTCCCTTCATGCGTGGGCGCCTCTCAGGATGACCTTAGCGCTTTTCCTCATCTCCTTCATCCTCATCAGAAAACGCCTATAGTCATCGCATCTCATTCAACCGTTCCATGAAATCAGGAAGGACAGCCGTTCGGACTCTCAGCCCCTAAATGGAAAACCGCACAAATATCGGGTCTGATCGCAACATCCAAACCTGAATCTTGGTCAGATCGCTAAACCCGACTGGAACAAAATGCGCTTGATGAGGGACACGGTCCTACAACGGCCAATGAAGTTTCCTCTGCTTCAGCAAGTAATGCCCAACTTCTTGCCCAAATTGAAGTGTCCGCACAAATATGTCCCGAAAATCCTGAACCCGTGAACGCTTACGAATTATGAAACAACATCCCCCATTATCACTCTTCATCACACAAAAATACGCGCTACAAGGCCGAAAATACATTGTTTTCTATTTATCACTATGATAAATTAATCCTGTAAATATTCAACAATATGAAATCTTTTAGATTTCATTGCGGGGGCTATCAATATGGGTACGACGCTATTATTAAAAACAAAACATGGTATTGCTGATACAAAACCAATCATATTGGAGGCCGTGCAAGATCATCTCAATTTTTCTTATGCTCGATTCTTGAAATTTGAAAACGAGTGCAAAGAGTTTGAGAAAAAATATAAAATGGATTCCGAACTCTTTTTGATAAAATTCGATTCAGGGGAATTAGGAGACGACCTACAATGGTTTGATTGGTATGCTTCTATTCGCGGAAAGAAGCTTTGGGAAAAAAAGCACCAGATACTAAGCGAAATATCATGGAGCGAATAGCTGACTATTTCTTGTTCTTTTTGGAAGCAATAAAGGAGAATATGTGGGTTCGAAATGAAGAAATGTCATTTCGAGAAATTGCAGAAAAAGAAGGGTACATTCGAGGAACGCTTTATTTACATGGTGGCTACAAACTCCATGTTGCTGAATATGTTATCATTAAGCAAAGCAAACCGATAGCAATCAAGTACAGATACCAACTTCAAACACCAGGCAGCAAATTCGCAGTTCGCTGGGATAATGCCCCTCACCATAAGGCTATAGATTCTTTCCCACAGCATAAGCATTGCCGGAATGGTGAAACAGTCGCTTCATTCATAAATAAAATAATATTTTCGATGTTCTTAATTTCCTAGATAACGAACTAAAAAACGAAATGTAATAAAACAATCGTTCCCCCGCAAGTTGTGCACGCTCTGCACGAACGTCCCGAAGGTCCCCATGATGCGCTAATCAAGATGTGACACCCGAGATTCTGAGCTATTTATTTTCATATGACCGCCGCATATTGCTGTGGTCCGACCCCGATAAGCCACATGTTGTTTTGATGCCCCGCGCCAATCGACACTTTATATCCGGCTATCTTTGGCATATTACCCATCGTTGCCACAAGAAAGAGTTTCTTCTGAAATTCGCCAAGGACAGAAGTTGCTGGTTGTGGTGGCTGTTTGAGGCGAAGAAGCGTTATGGCACGTGCATCTTGAATTACATGGTTACATCGAATCACATCCATGAAGAACTGGGAACCTTGTTTTTGAATCGTAAGGTTGAAGGAAAAGAGGGCCGATATGCACTCCACGATCCACAACGACCTTACAGGATTACCGAGAATTCTTTTCCATGGCGGGATCTTTAGACATTTCTTTCGGAAGCTTTTTCTTAAAACCCCCTTTTTGCCCCCAAAAAGAGCCTTCTAAGGGTTGAAAACAGCCTGTTCTTGAGATGTTTTACTATCATTTCAGTTACTTGCTGAGGTCCGACCCCGAGCGAACGGTTCATTACAAAAGAAAGAGTTATTTAACTATTTAAGGACGTCCCCCTAACCACACCCCCTAACCACACCCCTAACCACACCCCTAACCACATTTGCCCTTAAATCATCAATATTCAATAGTCAATTATCAATCCAATACGTCCCCCTAACTATCATCGTAAATAGTGGCAACGTCCCTCATTAGGTTCATCACTGATCACTGATCTCTGATTTCTGACATCTGTCCTAATGCATCCCCTATTCCGGTTCATTACAAAAGTAAGAGTTATTTAACTATTTAAGGACGTCCCCCCAACCATTATACACCGTGGTGTGATCGAAAGCGTGAAAAGACCGGACACGAGTTCTGGCTTGATGATGAGACAGAAACTGCGGAAGAAAAAGCAGAAGGCAAGCTTATCCTGGATCAACTGCACAAGATTGAACAAGATTACAAGGCAGAAGAAGAAGCCATGATGATTCGTCTAATTAAGATTCGCGAATCACTATGGACCTAAACGGACCACTACTACGATAATTCTGCACGTACGGATCTGTGCGGTTTTTCAATTATTGCCAGAGATGGATCCGCAGTAGAATTGTGGAGTTGGACTATGATAGGGCCAAAGAGATGTTTTATGAAGAGGACAAGAACTTCTGGGACGAGGAGCAAGAGCTGATCAAGGACTAACACGATCTGATATCCGAAAGGAGCCTATACGATGAAAGAAAAAAAGAAGCCATTGTATTTGTACGAGGCGCTGGAACTTCGCTCCGAGTATGATGCCAGAATTAAGACGCTGAAAGACTGTTTGCCTGAATCGAAGCAGAATAGAGATAGGTTCTCATTTAACAGAGATGAAGGGATACGTCGTGCCAGTCCGGATTTTGATGCGGTTTCCGCTCGGAAGGAATTGAGAAAGATAGAAATAAAGCGGCGAAAACTAAATAGTTCAATTCAGAAGGCAAACTTCAGCCATGTAATTGATTTTCATGGCGATTCGATTAATCTAAACGAGGCATTGGAAATACGCAAAGCCTTAAATGAACAGATTGGTGAATTGCACAACCAGGTTGTCCGTTCATCTTATCAGAAGGTGATCTACAAGGAAGGTCGGGATATAGTTGAAGAGAATGAAATATCCTATAAGGATGCTGTTAAGAATCTTGAAGAAGCCAGACTATCTTTCCGGGACTTGAACAGAAAGCTGAGACTGGCCTCTTTTGAGACATTGTTGGAATTCCAAGATGA
>CAJVYT010000170.1 GCA_913009765.1 uncultured candidate division Zixibacteria bacterium | reverse complement strand
TGTTGGTCAGCTAGTAGTCCTTGTTCTGAGATACTGTGAGTTGTGTGTGTTCGTGTTTTTTTTTTTTGATTTTTTTTATTTTTTTTTTTTTTCAAGCAGAAGACGGCATACGAGATATATCAGTGTGACTGGAGTTCAGACGTGTGCTCTTCCGATCTCAATAAGCTGCAGTTGTCCGGCATCTTTTAGAGCATAATATCTTTCGGGGACATAGACAGCCGAGGTTCGTTCGTTTGGATGCGTGGCATCGTCAAATTCTTTTTGTGAGGTAATGTATGTTGCATTTTTAAAACGAGGGACAAATTTATCATTCTCAAGTTTTACAGCTCCACCTGCATGATCGGTATGCAGATGAGTCATAATAACAAAATCTATATCATCTTCTGTTAAGCCGACCGAATGCAACCCTTCATTCATTGTTGATTCACCAATTGTGCCGTAGATTTTCTTCTCACGGTCTGTGAGGGTATCACCTAATCCGATATCAAAAATAAAATTTTTCCTATGGGCTTTTAAGACAAATAAATTTATAGCCATATCAATAAGATTATTCTCATCCGGCTTGATAAGTTTTTGCCACATAGTACGGGGAATTACCCCAAACATAGAACCTCCGTCGAGTTTAAATTTATGCTCGACGAAGGTTTCAATTTCAAATTCACCAAATTTCATTAGCGACCTATGACAGAACCGGCAATAACTAAACGTTGTACTTCAGAAGTTCCTTCATAGATTTCAAGAACTCTTTGGTCACGATAGAATTTCTCAATAGTTGTAAATTCACCGATATACCCGTATCCGCCATGAATCTGCATTGCTTTTTGACAGCAGAAATTTGCAGTTTCTGAAGAAAAGAGTTTTGCCATAGCAGCTTCGGTAGAATATTTTTCTTCTCTGTCTTGCATCATTGCTGCTTTGTAGGTTAAGCCACGACATGCTTCAATACGAGTAGCCATATCGGCAATCATCCATTGGATAGCCTGCAGTTTTGCAATTGGAGCACCAAAAGCAATACGTTTTTTGGCATAAGCAATAGATTCATCAAGCATTCTTTGAGCAAGCCCCAGACCTTGAGCAGCAACACCAACCCGAGCAGAGTCAAGTGTGACCATCGCATAACGGAACCCTCGACCAACTTCACCAAGTAAGTTAGCTTTTGGAACCCGAACATCTTTTAAGAAAATACCGCCGGTAGTTGCGGCACGCATACCCATTTTATTTATCAGAGTACGAGGCTCCCATCCCAGTGTATCAGTCTCCAGTAAAAACGCTGACATTTTTGGTTTGCCTTCAATTTTACAAAAGAGAACTGCTAAATCGGCAGTATCACCATGCATGATAAAAATCTTTTCACCATTTATTACATAGTCATCACCGTCTTCAACAGCAACGGTAGATAGATTAGCAGCATCGGAACCGGCATCACGTTCGGTTAAAACAAAAGCCGGAACAATTTCACCTGCGGCACATTTTGGTACATATTTTTTCTTCTGTTCATCATTGGCAAAATAAATAATCGGGTATGTAGCCAGTTCACCGACAGCGGTCAAAAGTCCGACAGCAGGGTCATGGTAGCAGAGTTCTTCAACCAAAGTGATATATTCAAGATGTGATTTTCCCGAACCACCTAATTCTTTTGGCATACCAAATCCGATAAAACCTGCTTTACCAAGTTTGCCATATAACTCTCTTGGGAATTTTCTTGGTTCCGGCATTTGGTCTAATTCACGGGTAATCGGATAAATTTCTTTGTCAGCAAAAACTTTGACAAGTTCACGTACTTCCTGTTGTTTTGGATCTACATTTTTGTTCATACTATCTCCCTGAGATATCTTTTAATTATTATTATTATTTACATTATCTTTTCATCTGAATCTTTTGCCTGTACAGCTTCTTTTAAAAACTTAATAGCTTCCACAGTCGGAGCTCCCGGGGTAAACACTTTGGCAACGCCCATTTTTTCAAGTTCAGCTTTGTCATCATCGGGGATAATCCCGCCTCCGAACAAAATAATATCTGTCGCACCTTTTTCTTTCAATACATCAAGTATTGCAGGAAAAAGTGTCATGTGGGCACCGGAAAGAATCGAGACACCAATAGCGTCAACATCTTCCTGCACAGCAGCATCAACAATCATACTCGGTGTCTGCCTGAGACCGGTGTAAATAACTTCCATACCGGCATCACGCAAAGCAGCTGCTATGACTTTGATTCCCCGGTCGTGACCATCGAGTCCGGGTTTTGCGAGTAGTACTCTTATTTTTTTATCCATAGTTTCCTTGAATCTATTATCAATCTATTATTTAACTAAATCAAAACGGAGCATTCATTATTCTCTTTATATTCAAGATCATACTTATTAAAAATTCCTTTTACTTTCTCAATTACCATATTTTCTATATTATGATGAACATTGTAAACAAACAACAAGTTAGAATAAAACTCATCTATAAGATATTGACATGAATTGCTATCATATTTATTAAATTTATGTAAAACTTCTAGTTTATTATCAATTTTACAACCTAAATCATCGTAAGTCGGAATCCCTAACAATGTAGTATCTTTTATGTTTTCAATTTTACAACCAACTATAGATGCCCCATGGCTACTAATGGAATTATTGATTTCAAGTAATAAGTTAAGAAAATAAACTAGATTACTGATTAAAGAATCAATTCTTAAATACTTCTGAAACTTTTCTGGTTCTCCGACCCATGGAAATATTAATTTAATCACACATAAACCAAAGCAATTTAATTCAAAATAGATTCTAATTTTACTTTCAATATTTTCAACAACACTACATAAGCCATTATTATATTGATGAGGTCGATAAGTAGAAATAATTGTATTAAACTTTTTGTTAAAAGAACTTAGTTGTCTATAGGCAAAGTTATAAAGTTCAACATAATTCAATAATGGCTTTTTAGGATATTGAGGAATAATAAATGTTTCCAATAAAAATTCTTTAGATTGATAATTCTTAAATATATTCTCAGAATGTATTTCAATATTATTTATTAAGTTTTCTCTAAATGTTACACTTTTGATTCTTCGATTCTTTAACCATTCTTGTTGTTCTAATGTTGCTTTCTCAATTTTTCTCTTTTGTGCATTTACTTTAACATAAACAGTTGAGTTGTTGTCTATCGCATGTGGCGTTAAATCACTTTCAGGGACTTTGACTATAAATATTCTTTTTGTTTTTTCGTCATTTTCTAAGTATTTTGAAGAACAAAAAACAGGTGGTGTAATTAAATCATAGCAAACATTATCTATTGTATTTTCTAAATCATCATCTTCTATATTAACTATTTCTTCTGCTTCATTATTTTTTTCATTTTCTTTAATTCCGTATATTATGAATCCACCATAAGTGTTTGCAAAAGCAGAAATCAAAGAAGCAGTTTTCTTAGGTGTATATCTTTCTTTATACTCTAAGACTTGACTTTCTCCTACTTTAGTATCTACAAGTGCTTGAATATCAGAAAACTCAATATCTTCAAATTTTTTATTAAAAATATTCATCTTACGCTATTTCTAATTTTACAAATTTGTTATTGGTACCATCGGCAGCCCATAACGACTTGCCGTCGAATGTTAATCCTGAGATAGTGAATTCAAGCGGAAATTTTTCAACTTCTTCGGTTTTTGGATTCACTTTAAAGATATAATTTTCTCCGTCAATCTCTCCGCCATGCCAAAAACTTGAACCATCAAACGCAATCCCCGATGTAGAAGCACCGGTTTGTATCGAACGAATTTCTTCACCATTTTCAGGATCAAAATAAATAAGTTCTTTACGTGTCCATGAACCTCGTACAAAACCCGGTCCTGAACAGCAAAGCCCGGAACATTTGTCTTGAGTCTCAAGAGTTCTGACAACTCTGCCGTTTTCAGGATTGATAATGAAAATCTGCAAAGTTAACGGTGATGCCTGCCAAATATATTGTCCGTCGAATGCTGTATCACAACAGGCAGTTTCAATATGAATTTTCTGAATGACTTCGCCTGACGTTGAAACCTGAAAAAGGGTATGAACTGATAAATCATAATACCAAAATGTCTTGCCATCCCAGGCAAGTCCACATGCGGATGTACCGGGGGAAGAAACCGATTTGGTAACGATAACTTGTCTTAAAGCAGTCATAGTTCAATCTCTTTTTTTTACGATGCACTCATTGCGGCTTGAGTTTCTGAGTACTCACCCCACTCCTCGCGGAGTACATCACACATTTCCCCAACCGAGACATACGCTCTGGCACAATCCATAATTGTCTCAAAGGTATTACCGTCCGATTTTGCAGCTTCCCGAAGTATAGCAAGTGTTTCCTGAACTTTGGTATTGTCTCGTTCTGCTTTTATTTTTTTGCAAAATGCTGACTGGTCTCGCTCTACATTTTTATCTATTTTTAATACAGGTATATCAATCTTTTCATTTTCTAAAACAAAATCGTTCACACCGACAATAACTCGTTCTTTCTTTTCAAGTTCCATCTGGTGCTGATAAGCAGAGCGTGCAATATCTTTTTGGAAGAAACCGTCTTCAATACACTGAAGCACGCCGCCCCGTTTATCTATTTCATCAAAATATTTTTCTGCCTCAGCTTCCATTTTGTCAGTTAATGATTCCACAAAATAAGAACCACCCAATGGGTCAACAGTGTTCGCAACGCCTGTTTCATAGGCGATAACCTGTTGAGTACGTAAAGCAATAAGAGCAGCTTTTTCAGACGGAAGAGCCAAAGTTTCATCCATTGAGTTTGTATGAAGTGACTGTGTTCCGCCTAAGACACCCGAAAGTGCCTGAATTGCTGTTCGTACAATATTATTTTCCGGTTGTTGAGCAGTAAGTGAACAACCTGCTGTTTGGGTGTGAAACCGAAGCAGCCAGCTTTTTGGGTTTTTAGCTCCGTATTTGTTTTTCATACGTTTGGCAAAAATTCTTCGTGCGGCACGGTATTTTGCAATCTCTTCAAAAAAGTCAGAATGAGCATTAAAGAAAAATGACAAACGTGGTGCGAACTCGTCAACATCCTGACCATCTGCTATTGCAGATTCTATATAACAGAACCCGTCTGCCAGTGTAAACGCCAACTCCTGCACCGCTGTCGCCCCTGCTTCACGAATATGATAACCGGAAATAGAAATAGTATTCCACTGCGGTACATGCTCAGAACAGTATGACATCATATCGGTAATCAACCTGATAGATGGTTTCGGGGGGAAAATAAATTCTTTTTGAGCTATATATTCTTTTAAGATGTCGTTCTGAAGTGTTCCGCGAACATCTTTTAAATCAACACCCTGTTTTTCGGCAACAACCAAATACATAGCGAGTACCATAGAGGCAGGAGAATTGATTGTCATTGAAGTAGAAACTTTGCCGAGGTCGATATCTTTATAAATAATTTCCATGTCGGCAAGAGTGTCAACGGCAACTCCGCATTTACCAACTTCACCTAAAGAACGCTCATGGTCTGAATCATACCCCATCAAGGTCGGAAGGTCAAATGCTGTCGAAAGTCCTGTTCCGCCTTGTGCTAAAATATATTTAAACCGTTCGTTGGTGTGAGCAGGTGTTCCCATTCCGGCAAACTGACGCATTGTCCAAAGTTTAGAACGATAGAGAGTTTGATGAACGCCACGTGTATAGGGAAACTGCCCCGGCAGTCCTATATGTTCATCATAATAATTTTCATCATCTCCACCCTTGATTGAATCAGGAGTATATAACTCGTTAATATCTTCGCCCGAAACAGTAAAAAAACGAGGCATAGATTTTTTTGCCCGAAACCGTTCGGCAGATTTATCCCATTCTTTTAATTTTTCTTTGAGACGTGCTATGAAATTCTTATTAAACATATAATTCTCCAATTAAGATTAAGACTCTATAATACAAAAACTTATCAGGAAAATCAAGGATGCGAAAATTCTTTTTTTGATCTACATCAAGATTCAAGTTGTTGGTTGACGGTGTGTTACAAACCTAAAAAGTCGGAGCTAACGATATTTAAAATTTCTTCTATTTAATTACTACTTTTGTAATAAATAAAATAAATCCGAAGAGGATTAAAAATGGGAGCCAAAGATAATTTAACTCTTTTAAGGTGACTACTAATCCTCTCTGGTCAAAATACGCTTGAATTCCTAACGGAGAGAATAATCGAAAAATATATTGTATGAGTTAATCGTGTATACTGATCCCATCAGGTGGAACAATTTGGTTTGCCATACCATGATACAACTTACTTTTTTCCTTATATCCAATATTTTTAGTATTAAAATACCAAGAATTATAAAAATCACCAATACTTAACATAAGCATATAATTAGTCGGAGAAAAAGCTTCTGCTTTTTTATACATTGATTCAGCTAATTTATATTCCCCTTTACCAAAAGCAGATTCAGCAAGCAAAAGATAACATGACAAATTATCAGGGTTTTTCATTAGAAATTTATCAACAAGTCGGTTATTAATAGTTCTATCTTTTTCATTAAATTGAACAACAATTTTTTCAAAAGTTGACAGTTGATAATTATCTGCTTCTATATTATCGGTTAAACCGGCTACCCTGACAAGACGAGCTTCTTTGTCACCAAAATAATATGTCACAATATTGTCAGAATTATTCATTATTTTAGGGTAATTCATGCGGGCTATCTTTTCATTGGTACTATCAATTATAACATGAGTAATTGGATATCTTTTGAAAAAATCAGGATCATAATTAGATACGCCGAACATGTGGATTATAGTTTTATAATCTGTCTCCAGTGTTATTGTAGCAGCATAAGGACCGGTAATAACGGCATTTCGGTTTAGAATTTTGCTAAAATCAATACTGTTATCTTTGATTGTATAAGACGGGTTCACATACCAGCGATAGTACTGCAACCAATGTGAAATAATAGAAAAGCTCAAAGCGAATATAACTATTACTTTACCGCCGATTTTGAGATAATTTATTTGTATGCCGCTTATTTTTTTGGCATATAAGTGATAAATTGCTATGAGTATTATTGCAACAGCGAGGACAACATAGATTCCTTCTTCATAACTATAATCTTTATCTTTTAATGGAGTATATTCCATATATAAATTATACATAGGTATGACAAGTAGTGGAAGAAATAACAGGTAAAACTTTTTGGGTAATTGTTCTAATTTTAATTCGTTTATTTTGTTCCATATAAATGACATGGCAATTCCAGCAGCTGCACAGATTGGGTAAATTAAAACTAATTGATATCTGAGTGGTCTATAATTCCACACCATTAGAAACAAATAAGAACCTATTATTGTTGAAGCTAATAAAATATGCCTATTATAAAAGATACTGACATCTATTTTTTTTCTTAGAAGTTGAACAAATTTGTAAAATATTACAATCAAATAAATAGCACAGAAAATCAGACTGATTTTCATACGGAGAAATAAAAATGAACCGCTTCCAAAAGTAACAAGATTTTTAATAAATTTATCAGGTTTTAACAGAGCACTTGGAAATCCACTTACAGCATACACATGCTCAGATATATATGTTCCAACATTTTTCTGCATAGGCAAATAGGTATAAAAGAACCATACTAATGTCAAAATAATAAACCCGGATATAAACAAAACAGCCTGAAATAATTTTTTTCTGTTTTTATCAACTAAAAAATTATATAAATAAAAACAGAAAAAAGGAATAAGAAATGTAACACCAGTAAGTTTACAAAAGAAAACTGAAACTCCCACTGACATCCCGGCAAAAACAGTAACTAATTTAGTTTTTGAATATAATACCAGCAATATAGCCATGAACCCAAAAAAAACCATGGCATGTTCTTGGAATGTCAATCGCCCATAAAATATTTGATTATAATTAAAGCCAATCAATAGTAGATAAAAGATACCGGCTAAAAAACCTCCTATTCTCCTGACAATAAAATAGAATAATAATATAGAACCGAATGAGAAGAAAAAACCAACTACATTTGAACCTAATAATCCGGTACCAAAAAGTTTGAACGAAAGATATGAAAAGAGTGTAATAACTGATTTTCTGAAAAGAGGAAAACGGTTGTCTCCCGATGGAGTCATATCATCCATAATAATTTTTTGTTTACCGTATAAGGTCAAATTTGGATGGTCTGTATAAATATCTGTCGAGAGTGACAACCCAATTGGAGGGTCAGCATCCAACTTATAGCTCCTGATACTGGAAATAACTACCAGAAGTAATATAACAGAGATAAATTCAATAATTTTAGAAATTCTCATTGATACTCAAAATCTATTTTTCTAAAGTATTTCTTATATTATAAGATGTTAAGCAGAATATTATAAAACTTAAAATATTTTTTATGATAATATACCCCATTTATGACGATAATATTTTTAAATGAATTTTATATTATTTAAGAATGATATCTAAAAAAATTAATTCTTTGTTGTTTCATAGTTATATATGTAAAAAATTGTATAACAATTCCGTCTGTTTAATAGACGGCTTATATCAATGAAAGGGGGTTTAAATAAAAAAGATGAAAAAATTAATGAAGAAAAAAGTTAATATTTTAGGCAAGGAGATTTAGATCGGAAGAGCACACGTCTGAACTCCAGTCACACTGATATATCTCGTATGCCGTCTTCTGCTTGAAAAAAAAAACACATAAAAAAATAAAAACAAATAATGTAAAATACACAGTAAA
>CAJVYT010000169.1 GCA_913009765.1 uncultured candidate division Zixibacteria bacterium | reverse complement strand
AAACTATCAAACAATTAAAAATATTAGTTGTTGACGATGACGATCAAATAAGAGAAGTCTTAACAGATATGCTCTCAATAGACGGTTATGATACCGTTGCCTGTGAAGATGGCTTTTCCGCTTTAAAAGCATTTGAAACAGAAGAATTTGATTTAGTAATAACTGACCTTGGTATGCCGGGAATGTCAGGTTTAGAACTTGCCGGAGAAATCCACTCTAAAAAACCGGAACTTCCAATTGCTATGATTACCGGATGGGGGACACAGCTTAATCATGATGAGGTCGCCTTAAAAGGCGTTAAAACGGTATTATCTAAACCGTTCCACTTAAAGGACATAAAAGTAATGATACAGGAACTTGTGGAGCCAACTCCGGCTTAAAAAAAAGATTTGCTTTTTCTACCTTTTCATCTATATTCAATCTGAAATTATAATCTTCGGGGCGAGGTGTAATTCCTCGACCGGCGGTAATAGCCCGCGAACCTTTGTAACTATTGGTTGAATCTGTGAAATTCAGATGCCGACGGTATAGTCCGGATGGTAGAAGAGCCACTTATACGCAGCGGTACAGTTGCATCATTTGGTTATGCCCCGAAATATATTTGTTTGGGGTTTTTTTTATGACTGCTGATTTTGACAGAACATATATGGCGAGAGCCTTACAACTTGCTGAAAAAGGCAGAGGCAAAACTTCGCCAAATCCTTTGGTTGGTGCGGTAATTGTAAAAAGCTCTGAAATCATTTCAGAGGGATATCACAAAGCTGTCGGAAAAGATCATGCCGAAATTATGGCATTGAAAAATGCTCAAGAATCGGTGGCAGGTTCTACACTATATGTTAATTTAGAACCGTGCTGTCATACAGGGCGTACCGGACCATGCACCGAAGCAATCATTCAAAATAAAATCAAAAAAGTTGTTATTGGTATTAAAGACCCGAACAAACTTGTCAATGGCAAAGGTATCAGACAATTAAAAAAAGCCGGTATTGAAGTTGTTATAAATGTTCTTATAAATGAATCTTTTTATATCAATGATTCATATATTTTCTATCATCTGAATAAACGACCTTTTGTAACACTGAAACTCGCTCAAACATTAGACGGTAAAATTGCAACCCTCTCACACGAGTCGAAATATCTTTCATCTAAAAAATCGCTAACTTATGTGCATAAACTCAGGGCGGATGTTGATGCTGTTGTGATTGGTTCTCAAACAGCAAAGTATGACAACCCTCAATTAACCGTTCGACTGAGCAAAGGTCAGAATCCATACTGTATAATTCTGTCTCGTTCGTTGAACTTCTCGGATTCATTAAATCTCATTAAAAATAATGCAGACTATAAAACAATTATTGCCTCTACGGAAAAATCTCTGAAAACATTTTCTCAAAAGAAGAACAATGTTATTACATGGACACTTAAATCACAAAGAGACAAGATAGATTTACACGATTTTTTAGATAAAGCAAAACAGTTTAATATTTCTTCAATTCTCTGTGAAGGTGGCTCAAAGCTGGCTTCATCATTTATCACTCAAAAATTAGTAGACAAAATTGTATTGGTAACTGTTCCCAAAATTATGGGAAAAGGTATAGACAGCTTCACATCATTTAAAACTGACAAATTATCTGATATGGTGGGATTTAATAAGCATTATACTTTTAAATCAGGTGAAGATACCATCTTTGTCGGATATCCAAAATGGGGGAAAGCATAATGTTCACAGGACTAATAGAAACTGTCGGAACGCTGCAAAGTTTTTCTTCCAAAAACGATTACAAAGTAATGCAGATTCATTCAGATTTTTCTCATACAGAATTAGAACTTGGAGAATCGATTGCTTGCGACGGTGCCTGTCTGACTGTCATCTCTTTTGATAAAAACTCATTTACCGTTGAAGTATCTAAAGAAACATCGGAACGAACTATTATTTCACAATATAAAACCGGTCAGCAAATAAATTTAGAACGTGCTATGAAACTTGGCGGACGTATGGGCGGACACATGGTTTCCGGTCATATCGATTGTCGTGGACAAATAAAATCAATATCACCGGTTGGAAACTCACTTGAGATATATATTGCTTACGATTCTAACTTTGACAATTTGATTATCGAAAAAGGTTCAATCGCCGTCAACGGTGTTTCGCTGACAATCAATAAAGTGTCAAGTGGGAATCTATCTGTGAATATAATTCCGCATACCGAGCAAAAAACTACTCTCTCAAAATTAAAACAAAACGATTTTGTCAATCTCGAATTTGATATGATTGGAAAATATATCGCAAAAGCAATGCATAAAAATGAAAAAAAATCTTTAACCATAGATAAACTTATAGAAAGCGGATGGTAAACACCATGGAACGCAAAAATAGATTATTTAACAGGATTCCTGAAGCAATTGAAGCTATCAAAGCAGGAGAATTTATTGTTGTTGTCGATGATGAAGATCGTGAAAACGAAGGCGATCTTATTATGGCATCAGAAAAAGTAACTCCCGAAGCAATTAACTTTTTTGCAACACACGGGCGAGGCTTAATTTGTGTCTCTCTTACTGAAGAGCGTATAAAACAACTTAAATTACATCCAATGGTTGCTGATAATACCGCTCGGTTGGGGACCCGATTTACAGTCTCTGTTGATGCTCTAAAAGGTACCACAACCGGTATATCTGCTTCTGACAGAGCTATCACTATTCAAACTTTAGTTGATGATGCCGCCACTCCTGAAGCTCTAGGTCGTCCGGGGCATATCTTTCCAATCAAAGCACTCAAAGGTGGTGTCTTAACTCGTGCCGGACATACCGAAGCATCATCTGACCTTCCAATGCTTGCCGGTCTCAAACGGAGTGGTGTTATGTGTGAAATCATGGATGATGATGGCTCTATGAAACGAGTTCCTCGTCTGCTCGAATTCGCTGAGAAGCATAACCTCAAAATTATTACGGTCAAAGATTTGATTGCATACAGATATAAAACTGAACGTTTTGTAGAAAAAGTAACCGATGTCGATATGCCGACTGATGACGGCAAGTTTCAACTGCATTTATATAAATCCGAAATTGATGACCATCATCATTTAGCTCTTGTCAAAGGTGATGTTGTCGGTAAGAAAAATGTTCTCGTACGAGTTCACTCAATGTGTTTGACCGGTGATGTCTTTGGCTCCTGTCGTTGTGACTGCGGTAAACAACTACAAAAATCAATGCAGATGGTCGAAGAAGCAGGCGAAGGCGTTGTTTTATATATGCGTCAGGAAGGGCGGGGTATAGGACTTGCCAACAAACTGCTTGCCTATAAATTACAGGAACAGGGAAGAGATACAGTCGAGGCAAATGAAGAGCTTGGCTTTGATGCTGATTTACGCGATTACGGTATCGGGGCTCAAATACTTGCCGATTTAGGATTGTCTTCAATTCGATTGATTACAAATAATCCGAAAAAGATTATAGGACTCAAAGGTTACGGGCTTGAAGTAACCGAGAGAGTACCGCTTGAAATAATCCCAAATGAATCCAACTATTTTTACTTGGAGACAAAACGGGATAAACTTGGTCACATGCTTAATTTGAAATAGATTGGAGTATATAATATGTCAATGACAAAATACGAAGGGCATCTTGATGCCAAAGGAAAACGGTTTGCATTGGTTGTCAGCCGTTTTAATAATTTCTTAACAGACAAACTTTTAGATGGTGCTATTGATTGTCTAAAACGGCATGGTGCCGATGAAGCCCAAATCTCTGTTGCTTATGTACCGGGGGCATTCGAAATTCCCTATGTTGCAGCAAAACTTGCTGAGAAAAAAGATAACGATGCTGTTATCTGTCTTGGGGCAATCATACGGGGAGCCACTCCTCATTTTGATTATATCTCAGCAGAGTCCGCTAAAGGAATTGCAAAAATCGGCATCGACTCAGGTAAACCGGTTATTTATGGAATCGTCACAACCGATACCATCGAACAGGCTATCGAACGTGCCGGCACAAAAGCAGGCAACAAGGGCTGGGATGCCGCCGCAGCTGCTATTGAAATGATAAATCTCTATGAATCGTTAGGTGTATAATGTCAGAAGCTCCAAGACATTTAGCTCGTATTGTGGTACTGCAGACTCTGTATGCCACTGAACATGCTGAGCAGGAATTAGATGACGCTTTTGATGCTATCGCTAATAAAGAAGGTCTCAAAGAGAAGCATCGTAAATTTGCATTAGAACTTTTGCATGAAGTAATTGGAAAAATCCAATGGGCTGACGAACATATTGCAGCACTTGCTGAAAATTGGAAAATTGAACGAATTGCTTTTATTGATAAAGTCATTATGCGGATGGCAATGACAGAACTTTCTGTTTTCATAGATGTTCCTGTGAAAGTTGTTTTAAACGAGGCTATCGAACTTGCCAAAGAATTTTCTACAAATAAATCATCAAAATTCATCAACGGCATCTTAGATAATTTTGTCAAAAAACAGAACCAGCCGACGCAAGAGTAATGTGTCATAATTGATTTTATTGTTAATGTACAGTGTCAAGAGATAGTTTACTTAGTTTCTCACGACATCCTTTACACTTCCTAATCTATGGGAATCAGCAGCGGTGCTGATTCCCCTGATTTTTGACTTTCATAATCACATTTAAAAACTACTGCTTGCCATTCGATATTTCTTCTATTAGCTTACAAGCTTATGAAAAAACAAAAAAGCCTTAAAATTCTTATTACCAATGACGATGGTTATTTTTCTGACGGTATCAAAGCCTTAGCAAAAGAACTATCCAAAAAACATGCAGTTAAAGTTGTTGCCCCCGACCGTGAACAATCGGCATCGTCGCATTCGCTGACATTAAATCATCCTTTGCGAATGACTCAAATAGATAAAAATTGGTATACTACCGATGGAACTCCAACAGACTGTGTCATGCTTGCCATCCATCTTTTATATAAAGGGAAGAAGCCTGATATGATTATTTCGGGAATCAATCATGGCGGGAATATGGGTGATGATGTTACCTATTCAGGTACTATTGCAGCAGCAATTGAAGGGTCAATTCTGCAAATCTGTTCTATTGCAGTTTCAATGGCTAATTATGAACCGGGGATGCCAATGGAGCGGTCGGCTAAGTTTGTCTCTAAAGTTATAGAAGCTTATGATTCCTTTAATTTAACGCCACATACTTTTTTAAATATCAATCTACCGGAAGATAACGGGTCGCCTTATAAAGAATTCCGTTTTACCAAATTAGGATTCCGACATTATAAGGATGTCGTAATCAGCAAAACAGATCCGCGCGGCAAATCTTATTATTGGATTGGGGGAAGACCAAAATGGAAAATGACAAAAGGCTCAGATTTTCAGGCAGTTCACAGCGGTTTTGTCTCAATAACGCCGTTAACACTCAAATTTACCGACACCGAAAAACTTGCTGAATTATGTGAGAAAAAAATTAAAATATAGAGAAAAGTGTAAATAAACTCTTACTTTTTAGAGTTGACAAATTCAGAAAAAATCGTATCATATCGACACTTGAAATTCGGGGCGTGGCGCAGCTTGGTAGCGCGCTTGCTTCGGGAGTAAGAGGTCGCTAGTTCAAATCTAGTCGCCCCGATTTAAAAGAGATTTTATCAGGATGGGTGATTAAAGTCTATATGGGAATGGTAATCTAATAAAAAAGGGTGAGGGGCTAAAAGAAAGGAAGTCAGAAATGGCACGCAAAATTGTCATTGCTGTTGTTGGAGCGGGGAAATGCTCCAAAAAACTTCGGGACTTAGCTGCCGAAGTTGGAAAATATGTAGCCGAACATGATGGGGTTATTGTAAGCGGTGGTATGGGAGGAATCATGTTGGGTGCCTCAAAAGGTGCCAAAGAAGCAGGCGGTACTACTATCGGGATTTTACCATCGGATCAAAAAGATGATGCCAATGAGTATATCGACTATGTCGTTCCATCTGGGTTTGGCGAAGCTCGCAATTTATTAGTAGTACGTGCTGCCGATGCTGTCATAGCTTTCCCCGGTAAATACGGAACATTATCAGAAATGGCTTTTGCATTACATGCAGGGAAACCGCTTATTTCTGTGAATGCATGGAAACTTGGTGATGAAATTAAAGTTGTTGAAACAGCACTTGAAGCTGCCGAATTGGCTATGGAGATGGCACAGGAAAATTTATGAGTTTGGCTGCTGCCAAAATAAATGTAACCGGCACCGTTCAAGGTGTCGGTTTTCGCTATTTTTGTCTCATTCAAGCTCGTAATCTACATCTGAAAGGATGGGTGAAAAATCTTCCTGACAGAACTGTGGTGACTTTTGTTGAGGGAGATAAGGATTCTATTAATACGTATTTTAAATTTTTGCAAGAGGGTTCGCCAAGTTCGGCAGTTGCACATATTAATATTAACTGGTTATCTTACACCGGTAAGTTTGATTGTTTTGAGATAACACATTAAGCAGGTTCATGAGTATGGAATCAATAAAGAAGTATATTCGTTCTGTCCCAAATTTTCCAAAACAGGGAATCAATTTTTACGATATTACCACTCTCTTACAAAATCCTGTCGGATTTAATTTAGTTTTAGAGGGGATGGAAAGATTTATCATAAAGAAAAACCCGTCGACTCTTGTTTGCATTGAATCTCGTGGATTTATTTTTGGGGCAGCATTATGCAGCCGTTTAAATCTTCGGTTTGTTCCTGCACGAAAACCGGGTAAATTACCTTCTGAAACTATCTCAGAAGAATATGCTTTAGAATATGGAACTGACAAAATAGAAATTCATGCTGATTCAGTTTCTGCTGATGAAAAGGTTGTCATCGTTGATGATATACTGGCAACAGGTGGCACCATGCAGGCTGTTTGTAAACTTGTCGAGAGATTACAGGCGAATGTGGTTGGTATTTCTACGGTGATAGATTTAAATTTTCTCCCTTGGCGGGAAAAATTAAAAAAATATGATGTAAATTATCTCATTTCGTATGACTCTGAATAAGATTTTTTGAGTTTCGCAGTATATTTTCTGCCCCCGTAGCTCAGTAGGATAGAGCATCGGTTTCCTAAACCGAGTGCCACAGGTTCGATTCCTGTCGGGGGTATTTATTTAATATTTCATAAAAAACCATATAAATAAATATAAATAAGGCTTTTTTTTGCCCAACTTCGGTTAATATTACCCAACCTATTATATCTCAATGAGATAATCAATGCATTATTTCGGAAAATAATTTGACAACAGGAAAAAAGGTGTATATATTCTTTACTTATTTTCAGGCGTTAATACGTCTATATAAAAACGAAAAAAATGCTTTTATAATATTTAAGGAGTCTTTTAGGATGAAAAAATCCTTATTCGCAGTTGTAGTTGTTATTTTGGCGTGTGCATCTTTGACCTATGCTCAAGGTGAAACTAATGTAATTGATTCTATTAATTCTTTCACAAGTTATAATGTGTATGATTTTGATTTTGTCGGAGGTGGTACTCGGGCAAAAGGTATGGGAAATGCATTTATTGGTGTTTCCAACGATGTGACCGGAGGTTCTTGGAATCCGGCAGGTTTATATGAACTTGATAAAACAACAATGGGAATTTCATGGTACAGCATGACTCCTAAAGGTGTGACCACTACACAATCAATTTCGAATTTTACAGAATTGAATCATTCAGGTTCTTTTAACAATTTATCAGCTCTTAATTTCATCTCACCGATTCGTATTTCAGGACACCCCTTTGTTTTTTCTCTGAATTTAACCCGAAACTTTAATATTTTTAAACAATTTGGTTATCGGCTAAATGTTCCTAGAGAATTTCAAACTGTTGTTCCTGATGTTATCACATATTATGATACAAATGATGTCAATACTATGCAAGTTGTTCGTCAAAAAGGCGGATTAAATTCATTGAATTTTGCTTTTGGAACACGTTTTCGTGACAATATTTCTTTCGGAGTGGCTGTTAATATTTACACAGGCAAATCTATATTTAATTCCGAGAGTTTTACAACAGTAAATGATTTTCGTGTTAACGTTGTACAATTTGCAACTTTAACTGAAAATATGATTGTTGAGGATACAAATGAATTTTCCGGTGCAAATGCTACTATTGGATTTATGTATAATGGAGATAAACTTGATGCTGGTTTGACGATTAGAACTCCTTTTAGTCTTAAAGAGAATCGTAAACAAGGGTTATATATAATAGATGAAATCAATAATGTCCCTACATTGACCGATACAATTTTCAACCGTGATATATTATATGAATATGAAATGCCGCTTATGATTGGTGCCGGAATTGGATATCATGTCAATGATAATTGGTTGTTGGCAGGTGATGTTGAATACCGGGGTTTTAGTGGTAAAAAAGTGAATTATAGGGTAAGTCAAACTGTTAATCCGGGTGGTAATAATATTGATTCTTTTATAGTCATTGACCCAAATTGGAATAACTCTTTTTCTATAAGACTTGGCTCTGAATATATTAAATCCTTTAACTTCGGTGATGTTCCGATAAGAGCAGGATTTGGAGCTGTACCTATTCCCGGTCCATCAGTTGATACCTCAGGAATTTCCTCTACTGCCATAAATTATAATTTTACAACAGGTACCGGAATTCATTGGAATCAAATTCACCTTGATATTGCCTATACATATAAGATCGGAAGAGCGTCGTGTAGGGAAAGAGTGTAGATCTCGGTGGTCGCCGTATCATTAAAAAAAAAAAACAACACAAAAAAA
>CAJVYT010000168.1 GCA_913009765.1 uncultured candidate division Zixibacteria bacterium | reverse complement strand
CTCTTTCCCTACACGACGCTCTTCCGATCTATACTACTAAATATTGTCCTGTAGTTTATATAGGATGTAATTATAAAAATAAGTGTGTAGGGAAAGAAAACTGTATTCTCTTTCATTAAGAAAGTTGTATGATAGGAAAACATGGATATAGAAATACTTACAATCGGAGATGAACTCCTCACCGGTCATACAATCGACAGCAACGCATCATATATGGCTGAACGACTCCTTCAAATAGGACTCAAAGTAAAATATATGAGTTCCACCGGTGATTCACTGAAACAGATGGAAGAAGCGTTTCGTCTTGCTTTAAACCGAGCTCAAATTGTAATCACAACCGGCGGACTTGGACCGACCGATGATGACAACACAAAAAAAGCAATTGTAAAAGTGTTCAAAAGAAACCTTATTTTCCATGAAGAAGTTTTAGAAGATTTAAAAAAACGGTATGCAGTCCGTAATATGGAAATGCCGGCAATAAATCAAAATCAAGCACTTCTCCCCCAGGGTGCAAAGTTTTTCCCCAATAAACATGGTTCTGCTGTCGGACTCTGTATTTCTGAAAACGGGCGGACTTTTATTTCTCTCCCCGGTGTCCCGCAAGAGATGAAACAGATTATTGATGATGAAGTAATTCCATTTTTACAAAATATGTCAAGCTCTGAAACAATTACGGTGCTAAAACTTCGTACTATCGGTATTGGAGAGTCAAAACTTTCTGAGTTTATAACTCCAAAACTAAAATTAGAATCCGGTGTAAAACTTGCCTATCTTCCCTCATATTCAGGTGTAGATTTAAGAATTGTTTCTACCGCTAAAACTAAAGAAGAATCAGAATCTCGAGCTTTTGAGTTAAAACGTTACCTTGAGTCAGTTGTCGGACGGTATGTTTATGGAAAAGATTTTGACAAACTTGAAGAAATTGTCGGACAGCTTTTAAAAGACAACGATAAAACTCTCGCAACGGCAGAATCCTGTACCGGTGGTTATTTGGGTTCAATAATTACATCTATACCGGGGTCGTCAGCATGGTTCATCGGTTCGATAGTGTCTTATGCCAACAGTGTAAAAATAAATCAATTACATGTAGATAAAAATATCATAGAACAGCATGGTGCGGTGTCTCAAGAATGTGCCGAAGCTATGGCAGACGGCTGCCGCAAACAGCTTGATGCTGATTTTGCTCTTTCCATAACAGGTATAGCCGGTCCTGACGGTGGTACTGATGAAAAACCTGTGGGGACTACTTTCATTGGATTATCATCAATGCATGGGACGTATGCTCAAAAATTTAATTTTGGCACCAACCGCAATGCCAATAGAATTCGGGCTTCATATTCAGCTTTAGAACTTCTCAGACGTGATATTTTGGATATTAAATGATACGGTTATTTGTAGCACTCAAAATAGAAAAAGAAATACAACAGAAGTTTGATACGATAATAACTGATTTTAAGACCAAAGGGGGCAAAGTAAAATGGGTCGATGCCAAGAATCTGCATATTACTTTAAAGTTTCTTGGTAATACCGATTTGAAAATTGTTGATTTGATTATCTCACAACTCCATAAATCAGCAAAAAATTATCAGGCTATGGAATCTAATTTCACAGCTTTAGGCGGGTTTCCTCATTTACGAAAACCAAAAGTTATTTGGGCTGATATAGATAAAAATAAAAACAATATTATTGAATTAGCTCAATCAATTGATAATGCTTTTGCAGAAATTAATATTGAAAAGAATAACAAACCGTTTACACCTCATCTGACTCTTGGTCGGGTAAAATCGAATGATGAGTTGAAACCGTTAACTGAGTACCTTGCAGACTATCAGTTTGAAAACATACCGATAACATTTGATTCAATATTACTTATCCAGTCAACTCTGACACAGCAAGGTCCGATTTATAGAACTCTGGAAGAGATAACACTCTCTGAACGTTTTGGTGATTAAACAAAAAACATACACTCTTTATTGCCCCTTACGTTATTATTACATATATTACCGACCTAAAATAAGGATTTGTTGATGGTAAAACCTTTGGAAATAAAAGCAGACTTAGTGCCGTATAGTGAAGAATATGAACAGTATATCCGTAAATGGATAGAATGCGAAGAAACTTTTCAGTTTGTCTGTCGAGGAAAAGTTTTTCCTCCTCCGGAAAATATTATAAAAAGTTGGCAGAGGTCAACCGTAAAGTCATATCTTTTAATAGATTCGGGTAAACCGGTTGCATATGGTGAATTATGGAGAAGAGAAGAAGAAATGGCGTTTGAGATTGGTCATCTTTTAGTCGAACCATATAAACGCTCGCAGGGATATGGTACCAAGTTAGTCGAACTGCTCTACCAAAGAGCAGCCTCACGCACAGATATTGCAAAAATTATTATTAAACTTTACCATGAAAATCCAATCGCATTGGGTTGTTTTATGAAAGCCGGATTTGAAATTACCGGCACGACATCATATACAGCCGGATTACGAATGATACGATTTGTAAAATAAAAAAAGGAGTTATACGCAAATGATTAAAAAAGTAGGTATTGTAGGATTCGGGCAGATGGGTTCAGGAATCGGGCAGGTTGCCGCAGGCAGCGGATATGAAGTTGTTGCAGTTGAAGTAACCGATGATGCATTTCGCACAGGGTTAAAATATATAACCAAATCATTAGACAGAGCAATTGAAAAAGGGAAAGCTGATAAAGAATTTAAAGAAAAAGTTCTCGGCAATATTAACGGAACTACCGATTTACACGTTCTTGCCGATTGTGATCTTGTTTGTGAAGCAGTTATTGAAAACATGGTTGTGAAAAAAGAGCTGTATTCTACAATTGATAAAATCTGTAAACCTGAAACTATTTTTGCGTCAAATACGTCATCACTCTCAATCGGTGATATGGCAGCAGTCACAAGTAGACCGGCTCAGTTTTTAGGACTGCACTTTTTTAATCCGGTTCCAATAATGAAACTATGCGAGGTTGTCAAAACTTTGGATACGTCCGAACAAACATTTGACTCGGCATTTCAGTTTGCTGAATCATTGGGCAAAGCATGTGTCACCGCCAAGGATTCACCGGGGTTTATTGTCAATGTGCTGTTAGTACCCTATCTGTTGGATGCTATCCGTATGTATGAACGAGGACTTGCCACCAAAGAAGATATCGACAATGGAATGATGCTGGGATGCGGGCATCCGATGGGACCTTTAACATTGACAGACTTTATCGGTTTGGATACAATTTTATACATCGCCGATATTATGTTTGAAGAGTTCAAAGATGCTCACTATGCCGCCTCGCCGTTACTGCGACGCATGGTAAACGCCGGCTATCTTGGTAAAAAAACCGGTAAAGGATTTTACGATTACACAAAAAAATAATTAGAAATAAGGGAAATGTAAATGACTACCTATAATAATCTCATTGTAGAAGTAAAAGATGAAATTGTGATTGTAAAAATCAATCGCGAACGTGCTATGAATGCGTTGAATAAAGAAACAATTGATGAACTTCAAAAACTCTTTAGTTTTTATTGGTCTGATGAAAATATCAAATGTGTTATTGTCTCCGGTGCCGGAGAAAAAGCATTTGTAGCCGGTGCCGATATTACCGAACTTATCGATTTAGATGTTCGTACCGGAAACGAAGCAATGGCAAGAGGACAGTACTTAATGAAAACTATCCAGAATTTTCCGAAACCTGTTATCGCCGCAGTAAACGGCTTTGCTTTGGGCGGCGGATGTGAACTTGCTATGTCTTGTGATATTCGTTTGGCATCTGATAAATCAAAATATGGTCAACCGGAAGTCAATCTGGGTATTATCCCCGGATATGGCGGAACACAACGGTTAGCCCGCTTGGTCGGACGAGGAAAAGCAATGCAGTTGATTTTTACAGGAGACATTATTGATGCCGCTGAAGCACACCGTATTGGACTTGTTGATGAAGTATATCCTCATGATGAACTGATGGACGCTGCTATGAAGATGGCACAGAAGATTTGTTCCAAAGGTCCTATTGCTGTTGCTCTTGCCAAAGAATCTATCAACCGCGGACTCGACGGAACCCTTACAGCAGGTTGTGATTTGGAAAAAGCAAACTTTGCCCAGTGCTGCGGAACAGGTGATAAAAATGAAGGCATGGAAGCGTTTTTAGAAAAACGCCCAGCCAAGTTTTCCGGTCATTGATTTTAGAATATAAATATATAGACAGGGCATTGCTCTGTCTATATATTTGAAATGAATTTTGTAGGGCAGGTCTCGCTTTTGAGACCTGCCTTTTTTTAAGCTCCAATACGTTACTATCTTTAATAAAACAACTTTTTCGCTGTAATTTCATAAACTTCAAAAGGTTACAGCAAAATGGGTTCGTTTTTTGAAATAGCGTATTTTAGTCACTGTTGGCGGAAATACTAAAGATTTCCGCCCTACAAAATTCTCTTCAAAGAGGGGAAATGACAATTATAAAAACATTAAAAAAAATGTCATTCCCATGAAAATGGGAATCCAGTTTTTTGAACATTTTTACTTGTAATTTCATCACACTCACAACGTTACGGCAAAATGGCTTTACCTGAAAAAATGGCTTAAAGCTATTTTTGCTCATATTTTTTGTAGTAATTTTGTAACGCATATTTTCCTCATACTGTTCAATCGTTCATAGTATGAAATGGATTGAGGATTTGGTGTAGTTGTGTATGGAATGTGTGAGGATAAAAGCTAATTACTGCCACAACATTTCTTATACTTTTTTCCGCTTTTACAAGGACAAGGGTCATTCCTACCTGTTTTTTTAAATTTTCTCTTAAACGGTATTTTACCAGATTGAATAACATTAGATTCCTGATATAATTCAGGATATTCTTCAAAATGAACAGGTGTTTCTTTAGGTTGAACTAAAATATTAAACTCTTTTGATATACGTTTTGCTTCTATTTGATTTTCTTTACTCCATATAGGCATATTCAGATAAACAAAGTCATAAGAATGGACAATATCGTTACCAATTTCAGTTGCTATTCCAATAACTTTTATATTTTTACGATATTTGTCTCTTGCAACAAAACACGAACTACCTAGTATACTTTTTCTATACTCTCTCCTAAAATCCTTTGGAGTAAATAAAAAACAATAAGTAGTACCTAATATTGAGATCACTCTCCTAAATTCTCTATTTTTTTCTTCAGCGATTTGGTGAGCTGAAAAAAATGCCTCTGATAAACATCTTCTATAAAATCTATTGGGTCTTGATAATTCTCGTGCAATTTCTCTGTAATTATCTTCAGCGCATGAATTTGTACAATCAATTAAATGATCCCAAAAATAACTAACCTTGTCAGCATTTTTTTTCGACTGATATACGGAATCCTCTGTAGTTTTCTCCCAAATTCCTTTGTCGTAAATTACCATATCTAAGGAATCCAAATGACTAAAAGATTTATTATGGTACATATAGTCACCTACCATATCAACTTCTCTAAATTGTACTATTTCTAACATAGTCTTTGAGAAGCATAAGTTCTCTTTGTCTTTTAAGTATTTACAAAAATCAGAAATTGTATCTAATTCATTCAATATTTTTTCGATGCTTTTATCAAATGTATGTATAATTTTACTTTTTTGCATTTCTATAAAATTATAAGGAACTTCACCATCACCTACACTAAAAACTAAACGATAAATTTTAGTTATCTCACCCTTATTAAAAGTATATTTATGACCGTTAGGATTTATAAGCTCAAGATTTTTAGATATTGTAAATAGATTACGTTCAGCACCAAACAATTGCTTTATAGGATGTTCAAATGCATTTCTAATATATCTATCATCATTCCCCGTAAATTTTATATCTTTTATCTGAATAATTAGCATAGTATCATCAAAGACAACTAACAAATCACAAATTTCTTTTCCATTTTCACCTTTTGGATTAAGGTAACACCATTCAGTAAGAAATGACTTGCAAGCTAATTGATTTATAATTTCTTCTGCGTTTTTCCCTTTTAATTCAAAGTAATGTTTAGAATATTCCATAACTTCCTTTTAATTTTAACTATTCACCCTTTTAATGTAAAAACATAGTTGTCTTGCACTATGATAGCAACTACTGTGTAAATGTCAAGAAGTCAGGTGGAAATGTGAAATTATGTGATTTTGCGAAAAGGATGGATTCCTGCGTACGCAGGAAAGGGGTACAGAATATTTTCGAGTTAGTAGACACATTGGCGGAACTGCTAAAGAGTTCCGCCTACTATACTGTTCTAGACTCCGTTGCAAGCACAGAGAGGAGTTCGCAAGTATTATTGTGAGACAAACGAAGATTCACTACGAATGTTCCTCAGAATTTTCCCATCGCATAGTTATGTAGAGTTTAATTTAACTCTTTGAATGAAGATATCTGTTCCAGTTCATACTGCATACAATCTTTATTATTAAAACCAATACAAAAATTACATTTAATTCGTAAGAGTGACCCTACAGGTTTACCTTTTTTTATTTTAGGTGAAAATCTCCAATCGGATAAAACTTTTAAAAAGTTTTGTGCAAAAAACCATCCTTGAGGTTCTTCACGATAAGCGTACTGTGCTTTAAATAATTTGCCATTTATTGTATATTCAATAATATGAATATCATCACCAACTATCCAGTCAGGAAACATAGAAAGATGTCCCAAACTATCAATATATACTAAAGTGGAGACTTCACCTTCTTTCCCATCAATATATGCAACCCAGGGATACACAGCTTCTACTCGCCGTATAACCTGCACACCTCTACTAATAGGTTTAATTGCTTTTTTCTTGGTTTGACGGAAATATGTAAATTCTGTTCCATCCGGAACATAGATTCCAATCTCATCACCATCATCGATGGAAAATGATAATGGTGTATCATCTATTTCTAATTCATCGACTGTTGTATATATAGGCGAAATGACTGTAACAGTTTGTGAAATTTCTCTGTTTGGAATAAGGTTTATAAACCCTAAAAAACCTTTATGTTTTCCTGAATATTTATTAAAATTGATTAATTTCTGTTTTGTCTGCAAAGGTACTGAATGTTCAGTATTTTCTGCCAAGTGAATATTTTGAACTATAGGTATTGTTGTAGTATTGGGTTGAGATTCTGAAATTCGTGATGAAAAATATAGGCTAAAAAGAACAGTAGAAATTAAAATAATGAAATATGCAATCAGCATATTCCGCTGGTAATAGATTTGTTGATCACTTGGACGACGCACTGTATTTCCTCCTTTACAGAGACAATCGTTTACTTTCAATCATAAGAAAATCATCATATTAACGTATATATAATATAAACGAAAAACAGATATCAATAGTCAAATTTTATTTATTAAATTTATTCACAAACTATCACAAAAAAGTCCGCAAAAACAGACGAAGTGTGGTAATCTCATGTTTTTGTTAAGCATTAAGTTTAGAGATTGCCACGTCTCGTTCATCCGCTAAAGCGGATTCACTCGACTCGCAAAGACTGAATGGTGGATTTTCAACAAACCGTTACAAATTAGTCGAATATAAACCGATAAAAAAAGCCCGCAAAAGCGGGCTTTGTAGTACAATATATAAAAAAGAGGGGAGGTACAAATTAGTTGTTTCTAAATCCCCTACCACCATCTCTCGGTCTGTCGCCATCACACGGTTTATCTTGGAAGTTTCGGTTATGAGGACCAAATTCATTTCGGTCACAATCGCCGCGTCTGCCGGCAAATCTGCGATTATTGCGAAGTTCTTTCAGCATATCTAACTGCTCATCGGTTAATATACTTTGTACAGCATTTTTATGACTAAATTTTAGTTTTTTGCTGTCAGCTTTGAGTGCTGCGATTTTATCAATTTTGTCAAAAACTTCACGTTCGGAAGCATTGTCGTTACGCATAAGAGATTTCATTAAGACTTGTTCTTTTTTAATCTCTGATTTTATTTCAATTTGTTTTATTTTAAAATCAACAGACATCGCTTCAATCTGTTCGGTCTGTTTGTCAGTGAGTTCTAATTTATCTGCCATTTTTAATAACATAGGCATACCGTCATGCATATTGCCCGGTTTCATACCGGGTTTATTACCATGCCCCGGCTGGGCAACGGCAAGACCTGCTATAAAGAAAGCAGACAATAGTGTTAAGATAATTATTTTTTTCATCAGTAGCTCCTTAGTTAATCAGTTGAGAATCAGTTTCTGCCATCATGCAAACGGCGTTGTTCTTGTGCTTTTTTGAAGTTTCGCATTTTTTCAAGCACTTCACCTCCAAAGCGTGCCTGAAAAACATACAGTTTTCCCAACTGCTCAGCGGTTAATATATTTTTTGCTTTTCTCAGGAATTCGCCTACTTTAAGTTGACGTTCTTTTTCTATTTGGTCAATTTCTATAATTCTATTAATAATCTCTTGGTCAGAAAATTTGTTCTTTTTTAAGCCGTTGGCAAGTTGATCAATTTTCATCTGATGTTCTTTCATCAGCATAAACATCTGTTTGTAATGATTTCGTAATCGCGGTATAATTTTCGCTTCAGTATCAGGGTCAAGATTGAGCAAATCTAATAATTTCAACATACGAAGACGCTCTAATTTTTTTAAATCCTGCATAGCCCGACGCTGCTGCATGCCGGGGCGGTCTACCATGTCCTGTCCGACTCGAGTACCTTGGCGGTTAGATCGGAAGAGCACACGTCTGAACTCCAGTCACACTGATATATCTCGTATGCCGTCTTCTGCTTGAAAAAA
>CAJVYT010000167.1 GCA_913009765.1 uncultured candidate division Zixibacteria bacterium | reverse complement strand
TAGCAGACAGAGATAATCATATCCAGATTATAAAAATCCATTGTGCGGACTTTTCCGTCTTTAGCAACCTGTGCAATTTTTGCACAGGTTGAATCACGCTTCAATTTACCGCTTTTGTAAATATTCCTGATATGGCGAACAGCTCCGGTCCTGTCAACGTCAAAAAGCTTAGCTATTTGGTGCGTATCAAGCCAAACCGTTTCTTTTTTCAGTCGCACCTTAAGCTCAACCTCTTTTTTTGAAGTCTGATAAATAAGTATTTCGCCTTTATCGGGATCGCTTTTCTTCATGGTCTTTGATTATAGTTCACGTTATTGACAATGGATTTAATTGCCTGTAGCCAGCAGTCCCGGTTTGGGTCAAAATGGAGTTTCATTTATTTAATTTGAAATGATTCCAGTATAATCAAAAATCAGATGATAAATAGCGATATTTTCAAGCCTTCCTTCTCTTACATGCTCCGACTTATAACTGTGACCAAAATCATCTTGAATTTTTTCAAAGACAAAATCTCCTTTGATATTTGTTGTCTTAGCTTCAATTCTTTTTTTTAAATCAGAGCAAACAGTATTGATCATGCCTTTTTCTATAAATCCAATCATACCTGCAATCGGCATCTTTTCCGCATATTTACCACTCACAAAATCCATAACGCCCCACTTAATATAGGCCTGGTTTTTACCATTATGTTTTAACCTCTTACATTCAAAGGCTATAGCATATTCTCCTCTAAGCGTGAGATCATAAATGACGCAAATATCAATTCTCCCCTTTGTTCTGCTAGTTGTTTTATCTTTTGTTGCACATTCTGATATAAATAGTAAACCATGCCTAACTCTTTTCCTGTTATCTTCTAAAGAGTTTATTAAATCATTTCTAAGGATGTCTTCATCATAATCTCCAACCGTATAGGACTTTTTTTTCAATATATCCCGATAACAATAAATCATCAGTTCTAGTATTTTATAGAATAGTGGAGTAATAATAGGATGTCGTAATTTGCTGGCATCAATCTCCGTTTGCCTTATTCTATTCACCTTTCCTCCGCAGTTCACTACCCCACATTGCTGCCATAAACTTATTTAGATCATACCTCGCGTTAGCCCTGTGCCAGCTTTTTCGTTCATTCGGCTTTATAATATAAAATGAATCCTGCTCAACTCCTGTTATAGCCCTTTGGATATATAATCCTTGCGAAATTTTGCCAAACGAGGAATAACCCAGCAGCTTTAGTATATTATTAGTATCTTTATTATTTTTGTGGATAATATATGTCTCAGGTCTATCATTTAATACTCTAAAATTCATGGCAATAAAATATTCACTACCTGTATAAATTTCTGTCTGAAAAAATTTTCCTTGTTTTTCAAAAATACCCTCATATGTATCAATAAATATTTCAGCATAGCCTTTCAATTGCTCATTAGTTGGTGGTTTAAGCGGTTCTTTTTTGTTATTAAACAGTGGAATAGAAATCTCTATTGCATAATCTATTAAATCTTTTTCCATATCGGTTACAGAATATAACTGGTAAACAATTCTATTAAGTTCATTTTCAAGTTTTGATATCTCATTATCAAAGCTGCCTTGCCAATAATTCTTTTCTTCTTGTAAATATAAGTTCTGTATTTGATTTACTTTCTGAATTATTGCAGAATCATAAACTACAGGAAAAGTAAAACGCTCATTCTCATTATGCCCCTGCTCTCGCTCTATCCCTGTCGAAGAGCCAATCATGAAAATATAGTATCTAAATAAATCGGAGTTTAATACTCCATTTAAATTTATAAGCAAATCCTTGTCCTTGTTTCTACCTTTTATAGATGTAACTGAATCAGTGAAAACCAAATCCTTATTTGAAAATCCTGAAACTAATTTCATATCATTGTTAAGACCTTTTTTAATAAGTAAATGGGGTGCTTTATAGAGTTCAACCTTTCTTACGCGATGTACGGTTTTTTTCTTCCAGGTTTCAGCATCATTTAAGCTAATATAATATCTTTTAAGCATTTTTTTTCTGGTATCAAGATATGGCATTCCTATTAATTCTGTTGCATCATTTTCGTCGCCACCTCCTACTTGTAAACCAACACCAGAAATCAGATTATGTTGTTCTATTACATCTGATACGTTCGGGAAATCATTCTTTAGTCTCTTGATGAAATAAAAGTCTAACGTATTTCCATAAAGCATTATTTTCCATAGATAGTCATAGTTAAGAAAATATTTTTGCGCAATCTTTTTAACCTCCCACCCTTCAGCTGCGATAATCCTTAATTTTTCTGAAAAGACATTCGATTTCAGGGCATAATAGGTTATTTCATTATTCTCTATTTCTTTATTGCTATCTTTTTTATAAAAAATAACCACTCCAGGACCAATAGCTTCTTGAAAAACTATCTTTCTAACTGTGGAAAATTCAAGTATAGTTGAAATCATAAATTTATTCAAAAAAACGGAACGGAGGTTGCGGGCATTAAGGTTATACAATATCTTACTGGTTACAATGAGAGCAATTTCTGTATCTTTATTAGCAAAATCCTTTACTCTAAACAGAAATGCCTGTGCTATTTGCCTGTCACTGATAGGAATTCTCTGATTTTTGCAATACTGTTCATAAGGATGGTTTTTACCTTCGGGCGTTCCCCATGGCGGATTGCTGAGTATTAGGTCGAATTGTGATTTTTTAAAAACCTTCTTTGTGTTAAAAGCCTCTTCAGGCTTAAAAAAATCAGCGGCAAAGAAATTCTCTCCTCTATCTTTATCGTTTTTATTGTAAATCAAGCGAGGGAAAACAAAGCCATTCTTTTCTAAATCTTTGGGTTCTATGTAATCAAGCATTGCGATATATAAGGAAAAAACAGCTATTCTTATAGCATCAAGGCTTTTATCAATACCGTAAATATTTTTTTGGGCAATTGCCTTCAATGCCTTCTTAGGGATTCCCCCATTTTTTTGTACATACTTTTCAACCATTCGCCTAAAGGATTCAACCAGGAATACTCCCGAGCCACAGGCAGGGTCTAAAATTGAGACATCGTAATGACCTTTTTTTTCAATGATGGTATCAAGAGAGTTGCTAAGGATGAAATCCACTAGGAAGATAGGAGTATAAAAGATACCGGACTTTCTTTTAAAGGAAGGATCTTCCTGAGCAAGAAAGGTTTCGTAAATATTACTAATCAATTCAACTGGGATAATATCAAAGTTGTAGTATTGGAAAAGAGACTGTTGTCCGGTTTTTATTTCATCTCCCTTAAAAAGTCTATTTAATATTTTCAAATGGTTCTGCTTGATACATTTTTTTTCTTCGTGTTCAATTGGAAACATATCACCATTAAAACGATTCGCCAACCATGTAAAAAAACTATACAAACCTTCTTTCTTCAGAATCAGATCCGGAAAGGATTCAACTGAGTATTCTTGCTGAAAAAAATCTTCTGGAATAGCCTCTCTGTCAATTAGATAACGAGAGAAGATACATCTGCCAAGCAGACCGTGAACTGTACGATAGCTTAATCCCTCATCTTTTAATAAATCCCTTGCCGCCTTTAAATTCTCAAGAAGTTTCTGATCTACACGATTTCTTTTGTTGAATTTATTACCTACACCTTCTACTTGCCAGATTTTGCCAGAGTCAAAATTGATAGATGAGAAATTCCTTAAAAATTCTAAGTCTCTTTCTTTTGAGTTACTGTCTATTATTTTTAATAAACCACTTTTTCTATCTTCTGAAAAAACAAATGCATTATAAATTCTGATCTCATATGGGAGCACTACAAATGCTATGGGAGTCTCATTTAAACTCCAGATATTTCGATGGAAATTTCTTATCGTGTCTTCATTGAAATTTTCATTAAATGTTTTAAATAGTACAATAGGTTTATTATTAAAGACATAAACTGCATCTATCTGCAGTTTTTCTTTTAAAGCAGATTGAAGTCTAACAGGAAATTTTTTGAATTTTTCATTTCCGTTATTTATAAAAATAAAATTATTATTGGTAAGACCTAAATATTGCCTTAAAGTCTCGAAGTTTTCTTTAACATTATTTGTCAAGGATATCTTTTGCATAATTAATAATTATCCATGTAAAGTTTTTTAACCATGCTGTTCTTTGTTTCACTCATATCGTCTTAAACTCAATTCCAGCATCCTTCATCTGCAAAACAGTATTGGTTTTTAACTGGTCATTACCAGCAAACAGTTTATCGAGAGCAATACATTTCTTAGGTTTCAGTTCGATGATTTCCTTCACTGTTTCTTCATTCATTTCAGACAGGGCCACTACCATTTCATCTTTGTCAATTACATAGTAAGCCGGTTTCTTCTCAATCCTGGTATTGAGGTCATAGCCTGATTTGAGCAATAGCTCGTACAACATATTCTCCTCAGAGGAATCTTCTTTAACCGGATCGGTAAAGGCGTCCAGTTGCTTTTTCAGGTCTTCTCCATTTCCAAGCACATCACCTCTCCAGATTTTGAAGTTGGAAGGCCGGAGTTTGAAGACTTTGAAGCCTAAGTCCAAATTACGGCTTTCATCGGAAAACAAATCCTTATTTTCCTTTTGTTCTTTCTCGATTTTCTGAATAACCCTGCGGATTCTTTCTTTACCAATATCGGCTATTGTTTTATAACCTGCCTTATAAGCCTCTGACCTTTCATCACATTTCTCAGGTAGTTGGACCATTATAAACTTCCTGTTGCCGTTATCTTCTTTGTTCAGGTTTAAGACAGCATGAGCAGTTGGGCAAGATCCGGCGAAGAAGTCAAGAACGATACAGTTTTTGTCATTGTCAAAATTTAAAAGATATTTTATTAATGATGGCGGTTTGGGAAAAGAAAAGATTTTTCCATTAAATATCTCATAAAGTTCCTTTGTTCCATCTTCAGTTCTTCCAACATGTTGAGGTAGCATAGTAGATATTGGTATTCTTGATTCTTCCGATCCAAACTTTCTTATATTTTTTTCTTTATCTTCAGATTCAAAGACTCTATATGCAGGCTTATTTATTTTTAAGAAATCATAATCACCAGGGAAAACTATTTTCCCTTTCTTTAAATAATCATTATAAGTATCTTTCGTGACACCCCACACTCTTTTTGGGTTAGGTGGATATTTTGTTCCATCACGAGGATTGATCAAAGTAAAGAAAGAATTGGGCCTTTCATCTTTAGTTCTTTGCGTAGTTAAATCTGATAATCGCCAACCTTTTTCGTAATCTTCAGAGTAGTAATACTTTCTTTCTACCTTTCTTCCTGCTTCAAAGTGTAATTTAGTATAAGCAACAATCCATTCATAATCTTGTGAAACTCCAAAAGGAACATCACTTTTTGCCGTTCTCTTTCTCCACGGGAAAACGGCAATAAAATTTTCCTCCCCAAAAATCTCGTTCAGTAACAACCTTAAGTTATGTACCTCAATATCATCAATTGAAACAAAGATAGCTCCATCATTGCGCAACAAATTCTTTGCCAGAAACAACCTCGGATACATCATGGAAAGCCAGTTGGAGTGATAATGACCGCTGTCCTTGCTGTTCTTTCTGAACAGGCCTTCTCTGGTCATGTACCCTTCTTCATCCTTGTCACCGATACGCTTAAGATATTCATCCCGGGATTCCGAAAATCTGTCGGGATAGACAAAGTGGTCGTTACCGGTATTATAGGGAGGGTCAATGTAGATCATCTTGACCTTGTTGTAATAAGACTTCTGCAGGACTTTCAGGACTTCCAGGTTTTCGCCTTCAATAAAAAGGTGTCTGGTATCGTCAAAGTTAACCGATTCTTCCCTGTCGGGGACTAAAGTTGCCGTTGTCGGTGTCTGTAACGCCCTGAAGGCATCGGATTTGCCTGCCCAGTTCAGGACATAACGCTCATTACTGAAGTTTATATCCTCACCAAGCGTTGCTTTCAGCTTCTCCCAGTCAACCTTGTCCTCGGTAAAGACTTCAGGAAAAAGCTCTTTTAGCTTCTCCAGCTTGTCCTGTTTAATATCTAATGATTTTCCGTCCATTTTCATTCTTCCGTTAAATTTAAAATAAACATATACTTGTCTTTACAGCCTTTCACGTCAAAGTACAGAGCAGTTTGAAATTTATCATCTCTTCTTTCCCCTTCCAGACTAATTGAGGATCAAGCAAAGGGGGTGCCGGGATAGAACCCTTTCTTCGGCTTTGCCTCGTGATCTTTTACAAAGTCCTGCAACTCAGCCGTAGGGATTTTTTACGCTTAGCTTTCTTATGAGCATGAGCTGAGACTTCTTTAACAGCTTTTGCTTTTCTTTTTAAGCATAGCATCAGGTGTCAGTGCCGGTATTTTAGGCATATTCCAGATTTAAAACACTTTCCAGTGTCATCGAATCATCAACAATCTCTTCACCGTGTTTTTTCATGCTTTCCAGATAAGCGCGTATTGCATCTTCAGCCATTGAAACAGCCTCATCCACTGTTTTCCCATAAGTTGTACAGCCTGGCAGAGATGGCACGATAACAGTATATCCGCCTTCCGGTTCCGGTCTCAACATTATTCTGAAAGAATATCTTGAAGCCATAAATTCCTCCCATAATTCCATACAGTGTATTTGTCAAATTGTAACATATTAGTATAGTTGCTTATTATTTTTGCCGATAAGCTTTTCTATATAGAGTCTGTGTATAAAGTCGAACAGTTGTCTTTTTCTGTCATTTCCCGAAAGCGTTCGGGGAATCGTTCTATAATAAGGCAGTTTATACACAGACTCTATATAGTCAAACGCCCCTTATCCTTACAACAAAATCTGAACTTATGATTTATATCATGGAATCCTTTTGCCCGTATAGTGCATTATTAAAGGGCTGATACAGTTACAGCAGATAAAGATAATAAAAGTCAAAGGAGGACTATCAATGTTTTGTTACCAGTGTGAACAGGCTGCGAAAGGAACGGGATGTGAAAAGGTTGGGGTCTGCGGGAAGAGTCCGCAGGTTTCGGAGTTGCAGGACTTGCTTGAACATGCATTAAGGGGCTTGGCCCTGTATGCCGTGGAGGCTGAGAAAGAAGGGATCGCTTCTGATCCCGCTGTAAATGCCTTTACAGCAGATGCACTTTTTACCACTCTTACGAATGTTAACTTCGACGGGCGGAGTATTGCAGGCCTTGTCAGAAGGTGTGTTGATCTCAGAGAGGGGCTTAAAAAGAAGGTTTCAAAGACCTTTGACCATAAGGCCGCTACCTTTACCCCGGCAGATGATTACGAGGGAATGGTTGCACAGTCAGAGCAGGTCGGGATTATGAGCTTAAGCGATGATCCGGATATCCGCTCGCTTATGCATACAACATTGTACGGACTGAAGGGTGTTGCTGCATATGCAGTGCATGCACGCACACTCGGACAGGAGGATAATGGTGTCTATGCCTTTATGCACGAGGCCCAGGCCTCCATGCTGAGCAAGGACCTTACGCTGAACGACTGGGTGGCAATGGCCCTGAAGTGCGGAGAGGTCAATCTCAGGGCAATGGAACTCCTTGACACGGCTAACACCGGCACCTATGGACATCCTGAGCCTACCAATGTTGCGCTCGGGGCTAAAAAAGGTAAGGCCATACTCGTATCAGGCCATGACCTTAAGGACCTTGAGGAGATACTGAAGCAGACAGAGGGAAAAGGGATAAACGTATACACACACGGCGAGATGCTTCCCTGCCACGGATATCCGGGGCTTAAAAAGTATCCTCACCTTGCAGGTCATTACGGAACTGCATGGCAGAACCAGCATAAGGAGTTTGCTGCATTTCCGGGTGCAATACTCATGACCACCAACTGCTTGCAAAAACCCCTTGATACCTATAAGGACAATATATTTACCTCAGGGCCGGTTCAGTTTCCCGGCGTAACCCATATTGATGGGTATGATTTTACCCCGGTCATAAAGAGAGCACTTGAATTACAGGGTTTTGAGGCTGATGTGCCAGGCAAAACAGTTATGACGGGATTTGCCAGAAACGCTGTATTGGGCGTGGCTGGAACGATTGTGGAGGCAGTGAAGAACAAGGACATACGTCACTTCTTCCTGGTTGCAGGTTGTGACGGGGCAAAGCCGGGCAGAAACTACTACACCGAGTTTGTCGAGAAGGTACCTTCAGACTGTGTGGTGCTGACACTTGCATGCGGAAAGTTCCGCTTTTTCGACAAGGACCTCGGAGATATCGGCGGTATACCGAGGCTCCTGGATGTGGGTCAGTGCAATGATGCTTACTCGGCTATCAAGATAGCGGTTGCCCTGTCCGAGGCATTCGGCGTGGGAGTCAACGACCTGCCGCTCTCAATGATACTCTCGTGGTATGAGCAGAAGGCTGTTGCGATATTGCTTACCCTGCTTCATCTGGGCATTCAGGATATCAGGCTTGGGCCGACACTTCCGGCATTTATCACACCGAACGTGCTCAAGGTACTGGTTGATAACTATAACATCAAACCGATCAGTACACCTGAGGAGGATCTGAAGGCGATACTCTGTGGGGATGCAGCAGGTGATGCCGACTGTCTTGAGGTTAGCAAAGCTTCAGCTTAACCAATTATTTAATAAAAAAATATGCGCAAGAAGAGAGGGGGCATTTCGCCCCCTCTCTTCTTTTATATTCAGCCCTTCCATTAGATCGGAAGAGCGTCGTGTAGGGAAAGAGTGTAGATCTCGGTGGTCGCCGTATCATTAAAAAAAAAAAAAAGAAATAACAATCAAAAAAAAAAAAAAAAAATCGCAAAAAACCACGGTCTTCAAACC
>CAJVYT010000166.1 GCA_913009765.1 uncultured candidate division Zixibacteria bacterium | reverse complement strand
CGTTATGCTCACAAAGGAAAACGTAATGCATACTGGAAACTGTGAATGTAAAGCAATAGTCTATCAATTCGATGGAGAACCACTTACATGCTATACGTGTCACTGCACCGACTGCCAAACATCATCGGGAACAGCATTTGGTCTCGCAATGGTGGTGAATCAAAAAGATGTGGAAATAGTAAAAGGTAAAGTATCCGTAAATACAGTTATATACAACGGAGAAAAAGTACAAAGGCATCGTTGTAATCATTGTGGCACAACGCTTTGGTTTACAGCAGATAAATTTCCAAACCTTATGTCTATAAAACCGGGTACTTTTAAAGAAACAAATTGGTTTAAACCAATAGCACACTTATGGACCCGAAGCGCACAACCATGGGTTTGTTTTGATGGCTCAATTCCAAAATATGAAAAACAACCAGAATATTCTGAGCTAATGGAGCTATGGGCAACAAGAGAAAAAGCATAACAAATAGCTCCAGCGGACAACTCAAAGAGGCACTTATTTTGCTTCCGCAAAAACGCGCCACTTTGAGTTGCCGCTGAGCAAAACGTTGGGCTGATAAATCATGTTCAAGATATTAATGTTTATCGTTATATGGGGCTGCACTATAGGTGCCACATATCTAGTATGGTCAAATTATGGTGCAACAGCAGGTGTTATATTTTTCTTATTTGGTGCCGGGTTAGCAGGTGCTATGGGTATGGTAATAATCTTGTTCTTAGCAAAGATATTTGGTTTAAAAGTAGAAGATTGAAAAGAGAGACAAAATGAAAATCAGGTCGTATTTGATAGTATTCATGCTGTTCGTATCAGCACCAATCATAGCTGCGGAGTTTCCTATGGGGACATTTTCAGGTATTGGATTTGTCGTTGAAAAAGGTTCTCTTAAAATGACACATAATGATCTGTATAAATATAAATCATCAATAACCATAACCAAAGTCAAAGAAAATATAATAAATACTGTAGTTACAGCTACGCTTCAGAAAAGCAAGCACTCGAGAACCAAACACGATTCAAGAAATGATAGATTTAAAGTGCAATGGCTATCTGATAAAAAAGGCACACTAATAAATAAAGATAATATGTACAGTGGAGACAAGTCTGAATTCTTAATTTCAGATGGAAAGTTAACCATTAAAAGTTGGATAGCGAGAAACCAGCTTTGGGAAACCCATATATATTCATTGAGGAAAAAGCCCAACAAGTAGCTCCAGCGGACAGCAAAAAGCTTCGCTCGTTCCTCGCTCTACTTTTTGCTGCCCCTGAGCATGGCGTTATGCATCATAGAAGCCCTGAGCATGGATAAAAGACCAAACAAATCTGAAGAGTTATTTTTATCGCTTGGTTACAACAGATTCTATGACCTGTTTGATGAAATAATGAACGAGGAGTTCTGGAAAAAAGAAGAGTGGTATCGGTTCAGTAAAGTATCCCATATATTTTCAGTTTATGCGGAACTCCTAGCTTATGAGCCATTTACACATGTACTAGAAGCAATTAAAAAACAGCGTCCTCCAATGGAGTCAGAAATTGGAGGCCCTTTATTTAAATTTGTACGCAACATACTCGCACACTTTCCAGTGTTCGAAACTTGGAATGATGTTTGGGTTAGTAAGGAATTAGTAAATTGGCAAAAAGAAGGCTTAACTATTGATCGCTTTCTTAAAAAGTATACTGGCCACGAAGAAGTAAAGTATCGTTTCTGGGAAGCTGAAAATAAAAAAATGACATACATGAGCATCCATTTTCCTAAAGAATACGGCAACAATAAAATATTTTTAAAAGACATGGTCGAAGAAAAAGATGGTGTAAAGTTCTCACTTATAATGATGCGGCAAATACTAAGTACACAGCTAGAGTCTGTTGGAGAAAATGCATAACAAGTCATTTAAAATGGACGCCGCAAAATGCCGCGGCGCCCTTTAATTCTAACGTTATAAATCACATCGGAATTTAAGCAATGGATGATAATTCGGTATTTTTAGTCACGGAACTATGGGTTTTACCCGGTTCATTTTCAAAGCTAAAGGCATATAGAAAGTCTATAAACGACATAATGGAGAAATATCGCCCCGAATATATATTTCATAATCACGCCTTTGATTGGGTGTATGGCAGTGAAGGTGAGAGCTGTCCAACCGGAATAGAAATCGTAAAATTCGAGAGTGAAGAAATCGCACGTTCTGCAATTGCGGCAATTGACACACCAGAATTCAAAAAGATGGAAGATGAAATATTTGAAAGAGTGAGATGCTATTTAAGTCGGCACGCTTTCCCGGAAGACTTGATGAAAGAAATTTATAACCAGCAGTTAAACATGGACGCCGCAAAAAACGCGGCGCCAGTTAACTGAACGGTTATGTGCAATAAAAATCCGAGATATGGAGTAAATATGAAATTACAAGAGTTGCTTGGCAAGTATAAATCGGATGAAGAGGCTGTATTCAATACTTGGTTCATCAATAATGATGAGCGTTTGAAGGCTTTTCGCTCAATAAAGCGCGGAGTTCAAAAAGTAATACAAGACATTAAGGCTAGGGAATTTGGAAATGACTATAAAGGGTCGTCTCTGGAATTTGTTTTAAACTGTATCACGGAACAAAAGCAAGTCTTTATGGGGGCATCACACGCTTTTTACTGGAAGCCAAAACTTCGAATTCCAGATATTTACGAGAATGAAGAAAATAAAATGGCATTTGGCCAGTTTCTTGAAAACTGTTATAACGCCACAAAAGAAGAGCAAATAATAAAAGAAATAATCCATCTCGATCAAAGAAAAATTAAGGGGCTGGGGCCAGCGGTTGCTAATATTTTATACTTTCTCCACCCTGAAATTATTCCACCATGTAACACGGCAATAATGAGAGGGTTTAATCACTTATTCAAAGATAAAGTTAAACAAGGATCGTGGACGGAGTACCTTCGTATGCGGGAGGTGATTGTTGAAAAAAACAAACAATACAGAAACTTACTGTCTAAGGATCTCGGTGCATTTTCCGGCTTCTTGTTTGATATAGGTGTCAAAAAAATAATGGTTGGAGATGAGGGAGCACTTTCTGAAAAAGAACAATTGAAAATTGAAAAGCTCCTTAGGAAGCGGCATAAAGAAGTTATGGGCGAGAAGGAGGAGGAAGATTTACATACTGAAATGCAGTATCACCTTTTAAGAATTGGTCATTCATTAGGCTATGATGTTATTAGTGCATCAAATGACCGTTCAAGATGTCATGAAGGAAATAACTTTTCATTTATAAGTTTGTCAAAATTTCCAGATATTGGGGTTGAAAAAGATACTAACCGCACGATTGCGCTCATTGATGTAATCTGGTTTCAAAAAGGCACAAGTAAAATTATTGGTGCTTTTGAGGTGGAAAAAAGTACATCAATATACTCAGGGATTCTCAGGCTTACCGATTTACATTTTTCATTTTCTGAAGCCCCCTCGTCATTGTTTCTTATTATTCCAGACAAGCGAGAAAAAGAACTGGTATTGCAATTAAGCCGTCCTTCTATCAGAGGTAACAATATAGAAATTCATTACATTCTATTTTCTGATTTACGCAAGCATTGTGATGCAATTTGTACGTTTGGTGATAGTAAAGAAACATTAAAGAAAATAGCAAAGGTAGTTCATTGAATCAGCACATAACAAGGCGTTATGGTGCAAAGAGAGGAAGGATTAAATAATGAATCCAGTGGTAAAGCCAGCACCTGAAGCATCAGTCATAAATGGCACTGGTGAAATAGTCGAAATTAATTATGACCTGTTGGAGCTAGAAATTATTTTAAACTTCGATAGAGCGCCTAAAAAAGTAACGGTAGTGTTTTTCAGTCCAATAGGGTTTCGGGTATTAGATGAAGGGGATCTTTTAGAATTCTGGGAGAATTATCACACTGGATATGGTTGGTTATATAAGGTGGTAAGCGGTGGTTGGCATGACTTGGAGTCAAAAAGAGATGGATATTTATCAAAAGAAACGAGAAATGTACGAGAGTATTTAGTGGTTGGTGAAAATGATTGTGTAAGCGTTTTAGTTAATGATAATGAAGGGCCCAGCGTTTTTACCGGCAGTGCAACATAACAAGGCAAATTCACTCGGACGGCAATAAGCGCCGCTCCTTCGTCGCTCTGCTTTTTGCCGCCGGTGATTTGCGGCGTTATACATCAAAGACGAATCTGAGCATGGAGAGTTGAGTTGAGAATAAGAGCTATAACCGCAACAAACATACTTCCGGTTAAAAACTTCCAAGTGGATAATCTCTCTGATTTGGTGGTGATAGCTGGGCCGAATGGAGTAGGTAAAACTAGGCTGATTACGGGACTTTTGCAGTACTTTCAAAACTTCAGTGGGAATAACCCTAGTTTTATCATCGAGGCAACAAATAGCAACGAAGAAACTCTTTTTGGTGCAAAAAGCATTAACACCGCAAACCCACAGGATGCTCAAAAGTTACAAGGATTATTACAGAAAAATAGAAGGCGCCGAAACCTAACTAGCAGCATTGTATATTTTGAAAGCGACCGTAGTATTCAGAAGGTGCAACCACTTACATTTCAATTCGATTTCCCAGACCCATGGGAGGAAGAGCTTGGGTGGAACTTGTCGTTCGGTGGATTAGCGAATAGATGGCAAGACACACAGCATGCCATATTTAAGAAAATTCAAAGTCAAAAATCTAGTATTGCGACCCGTGCTATCCAGTTAAAGAGAGATGGACATGGCTCTATGAACCTTGATTTTTCCGACCCACTAGATCCTTTTCGTGATGCATTTTCACAACTACTTGGCCCTAAAACATTAGCTGCTGCAGATATACAGCGGCAGATTCTAACATACGAGTATGATGGAGAAACAAGAGATGTAAATACTCTTAGCAGCGGGGAAAGAGAAGTTTTAAACATCATTTTTGATTTTATATTAAGAAAGCCTTCCGACTGCATCGTATTTTTTGATGAACCAGAATTACATTTACATCCAGAGCTACTTTCGAAGCTCATAAGTACTCTTAAATACGTAGGAAAAGACAACCAGTTTATTTTAATTTCGCATTCGCCAGATGTTATATCGTCTTCACTAGATGATTCGGTAATATTTTTGACGCCCCCGAAAGATAATGACGAGAATCAGGCTGTATTAGTATCACCTCAAGATGAAAATACTGAGGCGTTATCGAGGCTAGGGCAATCCGTAGGGGTAGTAGCTCTTGGTAAAAAGATAGTTTTAATTGAAGGAAAGGCTTCAAGCCTTGATAAGCAAACTTACACTCATATATTAAAGAATCAGTATTCCAATCTTGTGCTGTTACCAAGTGGCGGAAAGGGGAACCTCCAGGCCTTTGAAAGCGTATTACAGGATGTTCTTGATAAATCTATTTGGGGTGTTCAATTTTACATGCTTGCTGACCGAGATGCCTTCCCATCACACCGGCCAGATTTAGACATTGAGAAGGAGTCAAAAGGACGATTTAAAACACTTAGTAAGTATCACTTAGAAAATTACTTCTTAGACTCTGAAGTATTAGCACGTTGCTTTTCGCAAATGGAGGATGAAACATCTTGGCTAAGGGATTCAAATGAAATAGAGAAAGCTCTCAAAGAGATTGCTTCTCAGAATGTTGGTTATGCTGCGTCATTGATCACTTCAAAATATGTCAGAGACAAAGCTGGAAATATTGATGTGATGATAAAAGGTGCACATGAGTATGATCAGGAAACATTTGTTGATCACTTTGTAAAAAAAGCCACATTAGAGAATGATCGTATTTCCACATCACTAGATACTGAAGAACTAAAAAAGTACAGTAACAACGTATACGAAGAGTTAGAGACAATTCTTAACCAACAGGATGACACATGGAAGTCATCTATCCCCGGAAAACCAATATTTGCCAAGTTTTGTTCTCAAGCTAAAATACCGCAGGGCCGTATGAAAACTTTATATATTAGGCATGCACAGGAATCAGAAAATAATCCATTTTCGGAAATCCATGAAATATTTGAAGCATTTTCTAATATTGACAATTAATGTATAACAAGGCGCTACACGCGGATAAAATAAAGCTGCGTTCGTTCCTCACTACGCTTTATTTTACCGGTGAGCTAGGTCGTTAGCCCATTCGAGAGTACGAAAATGGCACGCAGGAAAGAACACGAACTGTATCAAGAACTGATTGACTCCAAGTTCTCGTTTGTTGTGAGAGGGACGCGCCACATTGATGAAGTCTACGATTCCGTGTCGGCTAAATTTCCCCATCTATGTGACAATACTTATTATTGCTCGGAAAACTGTAATGCTGGCAATGACCAGCCCGAATGGAAACACACTGTTCGGAATGCAATGCAGAGACTGAAAAGCGCTTCTGGTCCCGTCCGATTCACGGGAAAAAGAGGGTTTTGGGAGTTTAACTAGTCATACAGTAAAAGGGCTAACAAGAAATTTGAGAGGGACGTAATCTTGCGCCCCTCAATTTGGCGTTATAAGTCAAAGGAGATAAAATGAAAGCCGCTTTATTAATTCTAGGCTTAATCATATCAGCGACAGCACTCGCTACTAATTCGGGAAATTTAAAGAACTTCTTTAGCAAAAACAAAATTGGCTATAGTTCTGATTATGGTGTATTCAAAAATGGCAAAGATTACATAATTTCTGTTCATGGCTTCGATAAAGACCTAGATATATGTTTAGAAATTATAGAAATGCTTAACAAAGAACAACCTAATACTTATTCATGCAAACCTCTAAATCATTAACTTATAACAAGTCGTTAAACCGGATCGGCGCAAAAGACGCGCCTCCCGGTTAACTCAAACGTTATATTTCTTGACAAACCTCTAAGTATGACTAATAATCATACTATTGGAGGTGTCCCATGAGCAGTAGTAAAATCGCAATTACACTGGAATCTGGCATGTTAGCTGAGGTTGATGCGCTCGTGAAAAAGCACCTGTTTCCTAATCGGAGCCGTGCAATTCAAGAGGCTGTAAAAGAAAAACTGAGTCGGTTGAATCACAGTCTTCTAGCCCAAGAATGCGCGAAATTGGATCCGGAGTACGAAAAGGCCTTGGCAGATGAAGGCTTGACGGAAGATTTGTCTGAATGGCCCGAATATTAAGGGGCGAGGTTCGCTGGGCGGAACTCAATCCAACTCGTGGCCATGAACAAGCTGGACGTAGACCAGTGCTTATTCTAAGCCATGATATTTTCAACAAACGCTCTGGCACCGTTATTGCGATGGCCTTAACTAGCCAACCTCAAAAAGCCCGTTTTCCCCTCACATATTCTCTGGAACCCAAGCAACTACAGAAACCCTCCTGGGTCAAGATCAGCCAAATACGCACCTTGTCAGTGGAAAGAATTGGAAAGAAACTGGGAGTTGTTGAGCTTGAGCAATTAGCGGAAATCGTGGATGGGTTGAACCAAATAATCGGAATATAACAAGGTACATTGAGCAGGACGCCGAAAAAAGGCTCGGCACCTCTCATGCGCAACGTTATGCCAAGAAAATCTGATTTCATGCCTAAACCCGATGCGCCTAAAACGATGACCTTTAAGTCACCAAAAGAGCTGAGTAAGTGGCTGCAAGCGAACCATGCCACCGAAAGCGAACTTTTGATCAAGATGTTCAAGAAGGGATCTGGGATTCCGAGCGTGAACTGGAACGAAGTCGTGATTGAGTCGCTGTGCTGGGGCTGGATCGACGGCGTCAAGAAGTCAATCGATGACCAAGCCTATCTCCAGCGGGTCACTCCAAGAAAACCGCGAAGCAACTGGTCAAAAAGGAACAGAGAGCATGCGGAGCGTTTGATAAGCGAGGGCCGGATGACGGAGTCAGGACTCGTGCATGTTCGTGCGGCGAAAGAGGACGGTCGTTGGAAAAACGCCTATACCGCTAGTGAGATGAAGGTTCCAGCGGACTTTCTAGCAGCTCTGGAGAGCATGCCGAAGGCGAAACAGTTCTATGAGACGCTAACCAAATCCAATCGCCACGCAATTGCTTATGGATTGGAATCTGCAAAGAAACCTGAAACCAGACAGAGGAGGTTCAAAAAATTCATGGATAAGCTAATCCGCAAAGAGAAGCCTGACTTTGGCTTCAACAAGGGGAAAAAGGCATAACAAGTTGCACAAGTACGTTCCGGCCCTGTGGGCCTCCACCGGACGCGCTACTGATCTAGCACCACTTTGGTAGACAGTTAATCACTGAACGTGGCATTTCATTTGAGGATATAGTTTTCTACTTACAACAGGGTGCACTATTAGATGATGTTGAACACCCAAATAGTGACAAATACCCTGAGCAACGTGTATTTGTCATAAACATAGACAATTATGCGTACCTGGTTCCATATGTAGAAAGTCGACAAGAGATATTTTTAAAAACAGTTATTCCTGGCAGAAAGTCTACAAAGTTGTACATAGGAGAATCATCATGAGCGACCCTAAACTTAGTAAAGAAGAGAAACAAATTCTTAAAGATTTTGAAGCGGGTGAATTTAAATCTATTCTTACACCAAAGCGTAAGAAAATGTTGCAAGCCGCTGCCGATGAAACATTTAAAAAAGACAAGAGAATTAACATCAGAATTTCTAGCCGTGACCTTGAGTCGTTACAAAGACGTGCGCTTGAAGAAGGTATCCCTTATCAAACATTAGTTTCAAGTGTTCTTCACAAATATGTTTCAGGTGGCTTACACGACATTATGGCTAACACATATGAGCCCCTGGCCCGTCAACAGGCATTAAGGTTTTATTTCGTCTCGCTTCGCGAGACGAAAGACGTAACGATTAACAAAGTCAGCTACTTCGTCTGTCCTGTTCGTTATTAAGCAAG
>CAJVYT010000165.1 GCA_913009765.1 uncultured candidate division Zixibacteria bacterium | reverse complement strand
AAATGTGACAGAAGAGAGAGTATTAGTAGCATGGTATATAATAGGGAAGATTATGAGAATGATCATCAGATTATACTGAGAGATTTTTTTATAGTGTTTTTTTTTTTTTTTTCAAGCAGAAGACGGCATACGAGATATATCAGTGTGACTGGAGTTCAGACGTGTGCTCTTCCGATCTCACCAAGCTGGCGGCTAAATATATTGCTTCTCACATATATCATATTAAAGACTTCCAAGGGTTCTTCCAGGATGTCTAGAAGGTTATCAAATATGGACCTACAGATTGTACATGGGTCACTCTTAAAGATCCACTCGTATTGTTTCTCGTTGAACAGAGATGCTTTAAAGTCTGAGTCACTTATCAGCTCGTCTAAAAACTGACGTCGTAGACTCTTGGGAATCATAAGAATTGGATGATCATGATTGGGGCAGGAAAATACCATTAACTCCTTTGAGTAATAGTGAACATCTGCATTTGCTAAATGATTATCAAATATCTCAGTTTCGCGTCTTCCAGTTCCTACTTGCCCTCTAAAGCGGCGAAAGCCACCCAATTTTTCAATGTTTAACCGCCAGTATACTTTATAGCTGGCACCCGCCTCCTGTTTAGTATAATCCTCCATTTTATACATCAAATTATTCAAGAACGTACTTTTACCACTCCCAGGAGGTCCTTCAAAGAGAAATATATTATTTGTGAATGTTCCCTTTCTGAATCCATCAGCCATACTCATCAAGCGATTCATAAAAAGTCGGTCTGCGAAGAATGGATCATCACAGCCATCTATGAATAGTCCTGAGGAGTCATAGTGCAAGAAACCAATAGAATCATCGGAAACGGGAAATTCATCAGTGCCATGTGGTACATAATGATGCAACATATCATGAAATAGTTGATTGATATCCCGGAATATGAAATCAGGATTTATAGATGCTAAATGCAAAAAATCGTGATAAGTCATCGGCGTACGTCTCTGACTTTCACGAAGTTCTTTACTGACATGAATCAAGGCTTCGAGTTTAGCGGCCTTCTGTGAGACGCTAAGCATACTTTCAGTAAGCGATTCATCCTTCTTCTTTTTAGCCATAGTCATAACACTTTCTTTTCGAGTTTGCGGCCGCTCATCGTGTACAGAACACGCCTTAACTCCTTTTCATGACCATTACTATCAGCAGAATCTCGCTTGAGTATAATATCGGTAGTTTCCAGCTGAACATTACCACCCCACAGATATTCTATGCCAATCATAGTCTCACCAATAAATTCATTAATCAACTGTTTACCCTCATATTCATGCGATAGGTACAAAGTTGAATCATCAGATTTATCTTCAATTATTCTTATTAATGGAGGATGATATAAAGAATCAATAAGCATATTCTTGTAATCCGAAGCATTCCTGCTCTTTACATAATATTGGAATGTACGACGCTCCTCATTCAGCATCTTACCAGCGACAAATAGTTTATGTCGATCAACAAAATCTTGATCAACAAAAGTATTAATCAAAGAATAATCGCTAATACAGGTTCGCAGGTCATATATAGTTCGGCGTCCGGCACCAAGATCATCGTCATAATCATTACGTATGTCATAGTTGTTAATCCTTTGGAACTCATACTGCATTTTCCCCTTGTTCGCTAATTCTTCAACATAGCGGATCAGTCTCATACCAATGGCGTATGGATTCAAACCAATGCGACTGATTGATGTCACAGCAGCATTCGTCTTGGCATAAGCAACTTCGTGTCCAATAATACGATCATCTTTCCTGAATAATTCATCATGCCAATAACTTGCCCAGCCTTCATTAGTAACCTTAGTCCGTATCTGTGGATCAAAGTAAATTGAAGTGCCGCGAACGATATCAATTACAGTCTTCATCCAAGAGTGTTCATCACTTTGAAGTTTAGGCGATTTATCTCTGATATATTCGAGAATATCGGCAGGAACAGATTTTCTACTCTCATGATTCTTATTGTATGTGGCATTAAATTCAGGGTAACGTAGGCGAACGTCAGCAAAGAATTGCGAATCTCTATTGCGAACATTCTCAGAGTGCAGCTTGTTATAGCGTTCTATTTCTCGATATATCTCATGTTTGGGAAGGTTCAAATTGACCTGAAGAAAATCATCGAAATAATAGGCAACACGATCACTAAGTAATTTATCCTTTGGGAGTTTCCGGACAGAAAGCTGTTTGTAGAATCCGCACATATTGTCAAGACCGCGACTGAATTCGATGACGTAATCAAGCCAACGTCCATGTTCACTTCGCAGTGATTCGATAAGTCTTTTATCGGCTAGTGCCTGACCCACAAAATCATCAGACCAGGTATGTTCAAAGAAGATATTATTCTGGAAGAAATCGATGTGCGCGATTACATGGTAAAATATCATAATATTAAGCCAGTCTGGATTGTTGTCATTGTAAAACGATATAGCTGGCCGGGAATTAATTACAGTCTCATATGGATTATTTGGAAACAACTTATAACGACCATGTCCCTGCAATACTTCCACATCCTGAACCCAGTATTCATATAGGGTAGGTATCATTACCTTAGCGGATAGTTCAATAAGATCTCTGTTAGTGACGATATACTCAAGACTCTCATTGTCAAACACAAGTCCGGCATCGCGTGCACGCAACTTGCATTCTTCCATTATTGCTTTAGTATGTTGGCTAATCAACTCCATACAGCAGCATCCTAACTTGGCTGTAATGAATGGTTAAGTCTTTATAAGCGCCATATGCCTCATATCTACAATCTAAACCACCAATCTCCTTATACTCTCTATGATTCTCGCCTCAGATGCGCTTTCTGCGGGCAGAGCGTCAATCTTAAACAAATCCTGTCGAGTCTCAGGTAGTTTAGAGGATTTGATATACTTTTCGACAATGGTCTCAGATTCAGATGACCATGAATTCCTCGCCACAGTTATGCCAAATCGATTAACATAATTAAGAAGCGATTTGATAGCAGCTATAGCATCCTCTTCACCACCTTGCCAGTCATCTCCATCTGTCCCATGAAAGATATAGATGTTATAATCTTGTATTAGGTTTTCAATTTCAATGATTTCCAACACCTTTTGATATGCGGGATATATCTTAGTACCACCAGCAACCTGAGAATTGTGATATGTGTAAAAGTCATCCACTTCAATAACATCTGTGTCATGAAGAATAAATCTCGTTTCAACATTACTTTTATACTGATACATTAGCCATGAATAAATGAAAAGATGTTGGGTGCTAATAACTTCAGTAGGTTTCCCGAACATTGAACCAGAGTAGTCCCTTATGAAAAATACCATAGCCTGTGTTTCAAAATCTTTTTCACGCGACATTACATGATAGATGTGATCACGTGGATTGATTAACAATTTAGTCGTATCAGGTATAACACCCTTTTCAACATTATCAAGCATGATATTAGTTTTAATGAGATCGGAAGAGCGTCGTGTAGGGAAAGAGTGTAGATCTCGGTGGTCGCCGTATCATTAAAAAAAAAAAAAAGACAAAAATAAAAAAAATAAAAAAATATTTATTGATACAAAAAAATTATCAAAAGACTCAAACGACATGAAATTAGCAAAGACTCTCTTATTGAATTTTCATTTAATGAGTCATTCAGATTACTAAGTGAAGATGAAAGAAGGGTTTTATTTTCCATTTCGCTATTAGACATTCCTAACCTGAATAATATATCTTTCTTAACAGGATTAGACGAGTTTGATGTTGAAGAATGCATTGAAAAACTTAAGAGCTTATCATTCATAAATGTCAACTATGAATTGGAAGATACAGTTTATTCTATCTTGCCTCTCACCAAAACTTTTTTGGAGAAAAATCTAGATTCCGATGCAACTTTGAGTTCAGAACTCAGTGCCAAAAATGAAGAGTACCAATTTATTACTAATATCTCCAAACAAATCGCAGCTGACGAAATCGATCACAGTTTTTCTGTCTCCTCAGACAACATCGCGGTCACGTTGGCAAGAGCAGCCTATTTTCTAGCAAGTAAGGGAGATTTCAAAAGGTCAGAGCAATATTTTAATCAAGCCCTATCATATGAAGTTAATAATGGTCTTGTTTGGTATCATTGGGCTAGGGCAGAGAGAGACTTTTCAAATAACTTGAAAGATGAGTATTTTAAAAAAGCCCTAAAATATTCAAGCGATGACGACAAACAGGAAATTCTTTTTGAGTGGGGCAAGACGTTGGCAAGTTTTAATAGGCATAAAGAGAGCATTAAGGTCTTTGAAAGATTGCTGAAGATTACTCCTGATAATAAGAATGTGCTTCATATGATAGGCAAATCTCATTATCAAATTGGACGAAACCTGTGGCGCAAAGGGAACTTTTTTGAAATGAAGAGAAGCTATCAGGCAAGTCTAATTGCTTTTAGAAAGAGCCTTCATGACAATCCAAGTACACACTTTGAAAAAAATCACAACGTTGTTGGCTATTATTTTATGAGCAAAATTTCTAGATTTATAGGACAGATAGGAGATGCAGTCACATATGTCCATCGAGGCCTGAAATTGCAACCCAATAATTTCCGACTTTTGGAATTTGCAGAAGATTTATCTGAGCTTTCTAAACGGCGAGCTCAAACATCTGCGTGAAAGTTTAAATACATGAAAATAGTCGGAGGGTATAACAAATCGCTAGCACTCAAAAGGAAAACATCGTGGAATGGTTCAAAGATCTTTATGACAATTTCAGAATGCGAACCGGATTTGGAAGTATTTCTGAAGATAACACCAAGAAAGATGTAGATTTCTTGGTTCGGGAACTCAGACTAACTGCAGGGTCAAAGGTTCTTGATCTGTTTTGTGGTACCGGAAGGCATACCATTGAATTGGCCAAGCGTGGAATCGAAGCTGTTGGGATAGAATACAACTCTGAGTATGTCTCCCTGGCCGAAGAACGCGCAAGGCAGGCGAGCGTCAGTCCAAAATTCATTCAGGGTGACGTAAGAGATACTGAATTCGGTTTGGAATATGATGCTGCGATAATCATGTGGATGAGCTTTGGGTACTTCGAAGATTCGGAAGAAACCTTGATTTTGAAGAAGGTTTTCGATGCCCTCAAGCCAAGTGGACGATTCTTAATGGAACTTCTCAATCGAGATTTCTTGATTCGGAATTTCGCCGCAAGAGATGAGAAGGTCGTCGACGGCGTCAAAGCCATTGAAGAACGTAAGTTCGATATTCTTACGAGTCGTATTCGTGGGACAATTACGCGTCATGAAAAGAGCGTACCAGTCGTCAAGCAAACTTTTTGGCGCATCTATTCAGCACATGAGCTTAAGAATTTACTTGAGGGTATCGGATTTTTATTTACAGCGGCATATGGCAACTTGCAGAGGGAGCCATTGTCACTGGAGACGCGCCTCATGCGGTTGGTATTCGAAAAGAAGTGTTAACAATTTGCTCCACCTGACTCTGCCGAAGTGGCGTAACTATCAAATTTTGCGGTTTAAACTAAGTCATTTATTTTTATCAACTAAAGCTCTCTGATCGGCAGAGCAGGTGAGCAATTGAACGTTATATGTCGTTTAAGAAATAAATGAATTTTCAATATTAATACTTAGTATTGTATCTATAGTTTCGACTTTTGCAGACACAGTTCACCTGTTCATAACTGAGTTATGACAAAAAGAGTCTGGAAAAGTGTCGTTATAACCGCAAAATAATCAAGATTGTTGACGCGTTGTTGTTCTTTGACGCAAAAACTGTTCATTTTCAAGGATTAATTTTTTGTACTTTGGTTTCCAGAGCATCCAGAACCCAAAACGCCGAAAAAACACTTGGACGGCCATTCGGGTCAGTCCGGCCGTGGCCGGTGATTTTCTCCTCCAGGGAATCGGAGGGAGAGCCTCTCTGTTCTTTTTCGTGTTCATAATCAAGGACAAGAGTCGTGTTAAAGCATAGGCCAATGACAGCATGGACAGCCAGCGATGCAGGGAACGACTGGAGCGTTGCCAGGCTTTGGCCACACCAAAGAAATGCTTGATTTCATTAAACATCGGTTCAGTCTTCCAGCGTTTGCTGAAGAGCTTAATAATTTGTTCCGGCGTCAGGTCCAGATCGGTAGAGAGAATCAGCGTCCAGCTTTTTTGCTTCGGCAACTGGGACCAGACGGCAATGACCGGTTCTCCTTTTAGAAATCGAGCTTTGAGCTTTTTGGAATAATATTTCACCCTTTTGGGCTTGTTTCCATAGATTCTCAAATTGGCTGTATGCAGTGACAAGTGTTCTTTGAAATCCTGAAGCGTCCACTTTCGTCCGTATTTTCTGGGGCGTCCCCTCCTGTGGTTATTCTGTTCGATTGGGAAATCAAACAGAACGGTGTCCTTTCGCACCTGGCCAATCACATGAATGCGCTGTTTGAGCAAAGGCAGAATAAAGGGCCCTTTCATGTACCAGGCATCGACCAGCACACGGAGCTTTTTGGTGCCAGCCTGCCGGAAGATGGGAGCCAGCCATCGAACCAGAAAGACGGCCGTTGTGATTTTGCTTCGGTTTCCTGTTCCCTTGTGAACGCGAAGCACCAGAGGCAGAGAAGCCCAGATTTTACCATAGCTTATGGAAAGTCCCAGAGCCACCATCTGTTGTCCCCAGATGAATTGGGGCCGATTGGGCTTCTGTCCATGATCATGGCAATAGGCGCCATAGGGAACCTTCTTTGAGGACCTGGGGTTGATAAAATCATCCACAATCAGGTTCCATTCCAATCGGGGGAAAAAGAAGGTCACCAGCCGAATAAATTGTTTGGGCGTCTGAGTCCATTTCCATTTCCCGTGAGTCAGCAGCCAGTAGTAAGTGGAGAATTTCTTCCGATGTCCCACGGCCAAAAGGGCATCGGTGACGTGACCACCGGACGACATCAGGATTCCGATTAAAAGCTCCATGTAGGTGGATGCCAGACGCATCGGGATTACTTGAAGCATGAAATTAAGCCAAAGAACAAGCAGAGACAGAAGGTGTGTGTTCTCCATGAGTTTTCTCCTTATAGGTTAATAAAGCTCCTATAAGAAGATCACACACCTCATAAGTCCTGTTATTATAATATGTTATATATTGTTGCGACCTGTATTTTTTATGAAATAATCAAGTCTTTTTTCCATTATTTTAAACTTGTTTTGAGATTTATTTGAATTCTTTTACCCCTAATTTAGGTGACGAGACTCGAAACTGTAGTAAAAGAGCAATAGATAAAATAAAAAATCCTATTGATGATTTTTTTGAGTAAAGGAGTTAAAAAAATGATAAGAAAAATATAAACAACTGTGCTTATTCGCCCAAATCGGCGGTATAAGCACAATAACCATACACGAACGTTAGCTTGCATTTTGAAAAAAGACAAACTACAAAATTAAAACCTAAACGATATGTCAGATATAGATAATAGACTACTTCGAGATGATGTTAGAAATAGTTTTAAAATTTTAAGCTGTTCCATCGACATTTATTTAGATAAAAAGACTTACAAGTCTGCAACTTATTTGTATAAGTATGAAATTCAAAAAATTGGAGATTCAAAAGATGAATGGAGAGAAGTATTTGCATATCAAAAAAAGGATTTTAAGGTCAAATATGTGACTAAAGGAACAGAAGCACCAGACAATGGAGATAATGGATTACTTTTTAAAGTTAGTTCGTTGGCAAATGCGTCAAAAAATGCTTGCCTAACCTTAGCATTTGACAAAGAATTAAAAATAGGTGAGACTTATTCATTTTCATATAAATGTGTAACAAAAATTGAGGGTGTTTCAGATATAAGTAAAATATTTGGAGGAAATGGTGTGGTTTGGTATTGGATTGCAAATGAATTTGAATGTGATGTACTTGATATTTATATTCATATGCCGAACCACTTAACAATTTTAAATACACATCCAGACAATACAAGTATTGAGAAAAATTCTATTCACTTTCAAAATCGAAGTTTAGCAAGAAATGAATTTGTTCCGACTTTGGCAACCTATGAAAAAAAGTTTTGGGGATTAAATCCTAAATATGGGAAATGGCTTCAAGTCCTACTAAATATGATAATAGGAGCCCTAATTTCAATTGGTTTAACTCTTTTACTAACATAAATAAAATATCATGGAAAATTTCACTATTTCACATCCAGTTGTAAAAACTGCAATTCGCGACTTAAACAACCTTTTGATTGATTGTAAAGAAAATATCAAAAGTGTAAGTTTATTCGGTTCAACATTAAAACTAATTCCAATCGAAGATGCAAAAGACATAGATTTTTTAATCGACTATAAAGGTTCATATGAGGATATTAAATTGAAAATAGAAAGCATAAATATTGGAAGAAATGTTGTTGTGCAACACATGAAAATGGGATATGCAAATTGTCCTACCTGGGAAAAAGAAAATCCGTTAAGAATTCACATTCTTTTTTACGAGAAAGGTAAAACTAAAATGTCAACGAAAGCGGTTGAGACAGAAAAATATGCATTAGATATAACGTCAGAAGTTCTTGGGAAATAAAAAAACGACAAGCTAACAATGTATATAAAAAATAGGCGGGACAGTTGTAAATTTAAGAGTTGTAGCTCGTTTCAATCTTCATCGTATTTTGACAGTGAAGTGCTTCGAAATCGCCTACTTTTCATATACTAACCGTTGGCGGTAATTTAAAAAAAGAGAAAATTATGAATGAATATTACGATTTAAAAAAACGTACAATCATTGATTTGGAGAAAGAATCATGTAATTTTGAAATATGGAAAAATAACTATAATGAATTTTCCTGTTGTAGATCGGAAGAGCGTCGTGTAGGGAAAGAGTGTAGATCTCGGTGGTCGCCGTATCAT
>CAJVYT010000164.1 GCA_913009765.1 uncultured candidate division Zixibacteria bacterium | reverse complement strand
AAGTCCTTGAACCGGAAGATAATAAACCAACATGCACACCTATAGACGCAGCAATAACACAAGACCTGAAAATGAGATTTCAACTGTCGGGAACAGACCTTGCGCCAAGCACAAGCGATACACCAGGAGTAGATGAGATAAAACTGAGATTCTATATCGCGCCGGAGGACGAGCCTCTTCATGAAACCAGAGCTACATATAATGTCAAGAACAATTCCAATACAATCGTAGAAGAGGTATTAGCAGGAAAAGCAGTGTTCGTGCACGATTTTGATTCAACCTGGGATGCTGCCACTGCCGAGAAGCATAAAGGCAAAACAGAAGAAGGAATAATGGATGATAAAGACAAAAAATTTGATTTTGTACAGGAGCTTCTAAATCAGGTGGTTCCGAGGAAGAGGAGCGTTACAGATTATGAACTCATAGCTGAAGACGGCTATTATGGAAATAAAACAGCAAATGCGATAAGTATCTTCAAAAGCAGTTTTAACATAGAAGTAAATACAAATGTAGATAATTTGAATGATACATATAAGAAACTTATGAAAGATTACGGATTGCAAGGTAGGGAAGCAGAATATCTCAACAAGATAATAGAAAAAGAAATGCTTGAAGGGAAGAATTGGAGCAATACAGACAATCAGATCAATGATGGCAATACAATAAACGATACGGGGCTGTATGAATTGTATGAAAACGTAGTAGAGAAGTTTGTTAATGCGATGATAGAAGAGGGGGAGAGGTATGCTGACGACACTACCGCATTTCAGGATCGGAGTGGAGTAAACAGAACTGGAGTATCATACAGCTATGGAGGAAACAAAAAACTGTCAGAATATAGAGACAAGGCCACAAACCTTACCTATGCGCCAAATCCCTATCCCACAGCAAATGACTATAATAATTACCGGGGTGATGTTGGAGATGTTGATTCGGGAAAGCAATACGCTGGGCTTCTAAGAGACGAACAGAACATATGGACAAGCTATTTTGCAAATACCAATACGGCCTGTGACCAGGTAAGGGAACATAAATTTTATCCACAGCACTGGGCAGGGATAGATTGTTCAGGTTTTGTACAGAGAGTAATAAATGCAGCAGACTCTGCGATTAATTCGAGCAATGGAGTACCGCCTATCAGTACGAGGGTTGCGAATCTTGATCTCTATAGCGAAGCATGTAATTCCGAAGGTAGATATTTGGCAAATCGTGCTTGGGTGAGTTATTTCTTTGACTACTTTTCTGATCAAAGAATAACAAAGGTGGTTGATCTGCCCGATAAAGGAACCGAAAGAACCCGACTTCTGAAATTACTGAAAAAAGGAGATTTGATAAGATATCAAGGCCACATCTCCATTGTTTACTCTGACAGCCCTAATTGTGGGACTTCCACATGTAATTATGAGATTATTCATGCGAGTGGGAACACGAATATATGCTATGGACTGCCAGGAGAGGCAGCGGAGTGTACTGAATTTAACCGGAAAGTTACAACTAATGAAATAAATGGTCGAATAAGAGGCTTATTGGGGAATCCAACAGGTTTTGGAAGAATAAAATTTTGGGATTAAGGAGGCACGATGATAAAACCAGTTTGGTCAATTTTGGTCTTATTATTCATAATAATTAGCTATGAGAATAGTTTTGCAGGATGGATTGGGCCTGTATCGATAGTTGAAGGGCAATGGGGAGTTGCAGATAATGAATTTGGAATCGAACATGGTGACTCATTCGATAATTATCCGTCACTTGATGGGGTATTGGGGGGCGAGAAAATAGTAATTAGCGATATTGTTAATAAAAGGACAGTTGTATATGGGATAGATGGAACATTCATAGAAAAAGAAGAATGGGTTAAACATCCGGCGGAAAGTGGAATGATAAGATACAGTCATAGTAAATATTTACTTGGTTGCTGTGTTCAGGGATATGATATTGAAGGGAATTTATGGACTGGAGGACGTAATAAATATGCGTTGACAAATAAAGATGGCCAACTTCTCAAGACCACCACCGAAAGGCCGTTGGAGTTGGGGAGGGTGAATGAAAGGAGTCTGGGTGGTGGAAGATATAAAGTAACGATAACGTATCCAGAGAAGACATATACATTAACTAAGGGACCGTATGAAAAATATATACGTGATAACACTGGATATATTCATGCTATTTCTGGTAAGGGAGTTGAGAAATTTAATACATGCGGAAAAGTTATAGGAGAGCTAATCATACCAGAAAATGAGCGAAGAGTAATCCGTCCTGCTGGTGGTGGTTTTGAAGAAATCTCAGAAGTGATAAAAGAATATGGCCAGCCTGTCGTAGCCCCCAACGGAGATGTCTATACATGGAAGCGCACACCTGACAACTACAGCATCCTCAAATGGACGTGGCAGGATGAACCGAACCCAACGGCTGATCTGCCGGATGCGCCGACGGGGTTAACGGCTTCAGGTTCATCGAATGGCATAACCCTTAGATGGAAGGCGTCACTGCAGGATCCGGGGTGTGTATCTGAGTATGAGATTGGACGCGCCGCAGTGTCGGGCGGGGCAGTCAGCACAATCGGAACAGTAGATAAAGGCATTTATACATACGAAGACACAACGGCAGAGGCTGGGACAACATATTACTACAAAGTGCGCTCAAAGGGCGGAGAGGGGTATTCGGAGTATTCGAATGAAGCAAGCGGGAAAAGACAATAGACAGAAAAATAGTACAAAGTACACAACGACAGTACAAAGTTCTGAGTAAAAGAACATAATGAGAAATCCAGGGCAGATAATCAGTTCAATAATCATTAGACATCAGATAATGCAGTTGATGATGTTTTATCTGATAATAATTGAGCATATCAGGAGATCGGTAAAGACAACCCCGTTTCAGCCTGACGCGCAGGCTAATGCCATAGGCGGTACAGTCACAGGTAATTCCTACAGTGCAATTTCAACAGTGCGGAATAATATCCTTGCGGTTAAAAATGGAGCCCTTTCCATTCTTAGCCCTCAGCTTTCAGAGATAAGGGTAATTTCCGGCATGTACATGCCGTACGGTGTTGAGGGGGTAGAGGCGTTCCCGATCGACCTTGACAATGACGGGAATATTGGAAGTTATGAAGATGAGGACGGCGATCCCATGACATCAGCGCAGGAGTCTTTTGACCTGGCGCTTGTATTGACACCCGATGGTATTGAAATCATAAATGTAACAAACCCGCAGTCTCCTGAGAAAATGGACATGATTCCAGTATCTGCCGGCAAGATACTGGTGGACAGGGAGAAGAGGGTGGCTTATGTCCTTAATGGAGGAGGGCTTTCGGTAATTAGCCTCAAAGACCTCAGAGCGTTGTCAGATTCCGCTGATTATGGCGTAAAAAGGGATAAAGACAAAGACGGGACAGACGACAGGGTATTACTTACATTACCTGAAGCATCGGGTATGGATATGGTGCTGAGCGATGACGGCTCTTTGGCATATATTGCAGATTATAGCGGTGGCAAGGTGAAGATGGTAAAGATTGGGAAAATTTGTGAAAAATATGACTATGAAATGGAATTGTCTGAAATTAAAGGGCTTTACAATCCCAACTTAAATGGAGTTGGAGAATATGTTGAAGGATATACAAGTGATGATAATGAAGGACGAATTTACACAAATCGAATATATAATTCTGATGATATTACAAAAACCATATGGACAAAGGACAAACAATATATTGACTTGACAGTTGAGATTCAATTAAATGATTCAGAATTATCAGATGATGCCAGAATAGTCTGGAGATATGAAGATCCAGATGATTTATCTGATAATGATATGAATGCTGAGACAGCAGAAGTAATAGATCCTAATGGTAACGCTGGAGATGATAACATTGGGCATCTCGATAGCGCAAATATTTGGGAGGAAGTACATGCAGATTATCAATTATCAAATGGTAACGAAACAAGGATAAAAAATGGTGTTAGTAAGGTTAGATTCAATGTAACAGATAGTGGTGGTGATAATTTTATTGTAAAAGCAAGAATAAAATTTGATGCAAACCAGACAACATGTCCTGGTGATGAGACAGGCATCATGACCATTTGGAAGAAAGTTAATGTCGAATATGTTCGCATGAAAGGTTCTGGAGGTGGCTTATCTGCAGACCCTATACCAACTGATGAAATAAACAATCATTATAAAAAAGCATTTGTAGAATTTGACATTTTACAAGAAAGACTTGTAGATCCAAAATTTGTAAAGTATAAAACTGACCTGATAAGAGATTACTGGGCTATTGGCCTACAAGATGATGAGCCTGATCTTCCTGACTATGCACCTGATAATTTAAAAACCTATGCGACTAAGACAGAAGGCGAATTTTCAAGAGAGGATAAAGGGTGGTATTTTATGGCGGCCGCTCATGACTGGATACCATTAAGTGGAATCAAGTCATTAGTATTGTATCCCCGACCGGACGAACAGAATGATGATAATAATCAATTGTCTGATTGGGCATTTAGTGACGACGCTGAGAAAGGTGTTAATACGGATCTAAATTATAAGTTATATATTAAAGTCGATAAACCATCAGATGTACGTATTCGGGTATATAAAGATGCAACTTTTTCTGATTTAGTGGCTGAGGGCACTGGGGATGACGGGCCGATTGCTCTAAACGAGATGAATGAATCGGGCTTATATGGTTATGTTAAGGTTTCTTATACTGCAGATGACGATGATATTGTGTTGTCCCTGTCAGAGCAGGGGAATGCAGTCATTGCCGGTGCAGCAGATTCTGATGACCGATATCAAATAACATTAGCTGATTCTATGCCAGCCAGATCAGGAATTGATAATCTTTACGAATTGAAAGAAAGCATTATTTATTTATATAACGAGGACGCATCAAAAAGAATCGGGTTTATGCTTAATAGTGGAAATACTAGTATCGATAGAAAAACAATTTATATTTATCCACACGTATATTCTCAAGTTGATGATCCCAATAGAGTTTATTTAAAAGACCTGACCGATCATAATTGGTTAAAAGGTAATGTAGTGAAAGTTAAAATATATTCTTCTGGCGCATATGGCGTAGCGGGAACAAATGATTATGTTGAGGATAGCAACAAAATATTTTTTAACGGTAGGTTGATGTTCTTTTCTGGATTTACAAATACGTTAGAGATAGTGCTACATGAGTTAGGACATGCTCTTGGTTTTGCTCATCGTTGCGGGAACAAGGATTATAAGAACGAAGATACGTGTTTCATGGAATATGGCGTGGATTGGCTTTTAACAATGCCATATGATCCAAATCCAAGTAATCGAGATTTAATACCTTGGTCGAATGATGATGTAGGATTGGACTTGTGTCCTTATCATATTGATATGATTAGAAAAACTAAGCTCGAACAAGATTCAAATGGAAGGAGACTAGGATGGTAAAAATTTTCAGCATTATAATAGGAATTCTTATTTTAATTCTGTCTTCAGGATCTAAGTTAAGCTACGCTGATGCTCGTTCTGTGGATAAATATAAAGACTTAATAATTGATGTAGATATGGACTCTACTGTAAGAAAAAATAAGCAACATGTAGTTGTAATTAAACTGATTAATCCAGAAACATCAAATCACGTAATTCGGTATATTGTTGAGAAGGAAACTGAGGAAGGCTTACTTTTGCCCATTTCATTTGAGATTAAAAATATAGATACAGGAGAAGTCATAAAAACGCCAGAGCCGTCAACCTTGATATTCTTTTATGGATTGCAATTTTTAGAATGGCCTAAGGAAAAAAGAGGTAGGCCCTTACGTCCTGGCGAAGAGGTAAGTTCGCGTATTGACATTAAAGAATATGTGGTGCCACTTCACCAGGGAAATTATGAGCTTACACCTATTATTTGGTTGCCATCAAAAATAGAATTGCGAAGTAATAAAAGTTATCCAATAACGGTGATAGAAGAGTAGATTGGTGACTCAGTAGAAAACGGATAAGGGGTCGCACCCCCGATAAATCGGGACAAGCTTTGACATTGGACATGATACAGGCAATTAGGATAGATAATGTTCTGAATAAAAATACAGAACATGGTAGCTATGTCTATGGATATGATGATGTGTATCGTTTAACTTCTTCTGATAATCCTTCAAGTAGTGATGAATCCTATACATATGATGACGTGGGTAACAGGTTGACATCTGTATCTTATACTGACTGGCAGTATAACAACAACAATGAACTTCTTGCTTATGACGGTATTTCATATATATATGACAATAGCGGAAATATTATTCAGAAGACCGACGGAGCAGAAATACTTAATTATATCTATGACATTGATAACCGTTTGATTCGTGTTGAAAATGAAACAAGTTCTGTAATAGCAGATTACTATTACGATCCGTTTGGAAGAAGATTATGGAAGGAGGTTGACGGTCAACGCACATATTTCCATTATTCGGATGAAGGATTAGTTGGAGAGTATGACTCAACCGGTACTGAGATAAAGACCTATGGTTACAAGCCGAACTTAAACTGGACGACAGATCCTTTGTTTATGAAACAAGGCACAGAATATTACTTCTACCAGAATGATCACCTCGGTACGCCGAAGATAATGATAGATATTAGTGGAAATATTGTCTGGTCAGCGATTTATGATTCATTCGGTAAGGCAGAAGTACAGCCTTCTTCAACGATTGAGAATAATTTAAGATTCCCGGGGCAATATTATGACTCAGAAACAGGGCTTCATTACAACTGGTATAGGTACTATGAGCCTGAGATTGGGAGGTATTTGAGAACAGACCCGATTGGGTTTTTGGGCGGAGATGTGAATTTGTATAGATATGTGGGAAATAATCCGGTTAATTGGGGGGATCCTTGGGGGCTGTGGAAATTCTCGATAACTTTTTATACACCTTTCTATGGATTGGGAGGTGGTATTACAATAGGAGAAAATCCAGATGGGCTACCATTTTTTACCGTTCGTCCAGGCGTGGGATTTGGGGGAGGCATTAGTTACGATCCTAATGGCACAAGTCCAGGTTATGATCCATGCGACAACTTTGAATATTACGGTGGTGCAACTGTTGGTGCCTACGCAGATGTTGGTCTTGTTTTTAGAGGAATCGGTTTATCACTAGATGCTGAAGGAGGATATGTATTTACTCCAGGTGCAGAGACAGATCATCCATACTTTGGAATTTCACCGAATATTAGTTTAAGTAGTGGCTGGCGTTTCCAAGCAGGTGGTGGTGTTGGTTTTGAAATTGGAGGGATTAATTAAGGATAACAAATGCAATTTCAAAATACAAAAAAAAAATTATTAAAGGCAATCATAATTATTATAACAATTGTTTTTATCTTCAATACTGGTTTTTATATCTTCCTTAAGCATTCTGGTTTTCAAAATATTATATATAAACACATTCAGAACAATGAAAATATTAGAGATGCAATAGGGGATATTAGTTCAATAGATTACAGGTATTTTGGAATGAAAAAATTCTTATGGACAGGTAGACGAACGATAGTTGTTTTTGATATTTCGGTCAATTCTTCTTATTGTATTTGTACTATGAAAACAACCATGGAAAAGAGTAATAGTGATTGGACAATTTTAAAATTAGAGTTTTATCCAGAATAAAGACTTGGAGTCAGCCCTTGATTGGATAGGACGTTGGAGACAAATACCTTGAGAGGCATTATTGACAGGGCACTCACCTACTCTGATGAAGACCATCTGATTACAGCAGGAACTGATGAATATCAGTTTGATGTTGATGGTTTCCTTACTCAGAGAACGACAGCTTCAGGGCTGACAACTTTTGATTATTCCTCAAGAGGGGAACTTCTTGAGGCTAACCTTCCAGATGCTACAGTAATATCATATGACCATGATCCAATGGGAGGAAGGATTGCAAAAAGAATTAATGATGTAATTGTTGAAAAATACCTCTGGGCTGGCTCAATACAATTATTGGCTGTGTTTGATGGTAGTGATAATCTTCTCATGCGTTTTAATTATGCAGATGCGAGAATGCCTGTTTCCATGACTTATAATAGTTCCACTTATTATCTCTCCTACGATCAGGTAGGCTCATTAAGATTGGTATCAGATACATCCGGCAATATAGTAAAACAGATCAGTTACGATTCATTCGGCAATATCATAAACGATAGCAGCCCATCTTTTGCAATACCTTTTAGTTTCGCCGGTGGCCTGCATGACAGGGATACAGAATTAGTAAGATTCGGCGCACGGGACTACGATCCCACAATAGGCAAATGGACAGCCAAAGATCCTATTGATTTTGCAGGCGGGGATGCTAATCTGTATGGGTATGTGGGAAATAATCCGGTTAATTATGTTGATCCTGAAGGAGAGTCAATTACTGGTGTCATAATCGTAGTTGCTGCTGCATATGGAATAATTCAAGGTATAGAATGAAGTATCTATACTTATTACGACGCTCGACTATTTAAGCTATTGGAGGACGAAATTAACTTTACGAGAGAACAAATGGGTGCGCCAAGCAAAGCTAATATAAGCAAGCTGGAAAATCCAGCACGTGTAGCGGCTAACCACCGGCACGGAACTGAACCATGCGTATGAGGAGGCAACGAATCATGCGAAGCCATGGAGAGGGCAGTTTGTCAGCCACAACGCAAGTGAAGGTATTGAGCCCCGAAATTATCCTTATTGCATTGGGTCAAGGGTTTCATTTCCTGGAAACCAATATCAGGACACACGATAAAGGTGAGAGTGTCACTGACGTGCCGGGGTCTGGGTCCGTGGCGGGCAAACGAACTGTTTATATTGGAACTTGGGAGAACCGAAGCGCTCCAAAAGGAAGCTTCCAAGAAGCCGAAGAGGCAACAAGGAAGTATGGCGTTTCGGTAGTCGGACTGACTCAT